>CALCOW010000098.1 GCA_937899935.1 uncultured Phycisphaerae bacterium | reverse complement strand
TCGCAACCGCGCAACAAAATGCTCCTCCTATCACGGCGCCCACCGCACCGCCCACAGAATCCGCCAGCCCAGGAACTGGTTCGCAAGAGAGCTCGCTGCTCTTTCCTGATCTCAAAGGTGCTGCATTTGAACAGGCGTTGCATGAATACGCGAAGGCTGGACAGCTTAACCTTGGTTATCGCCGGGCACGAGAAGTTCTCTATTGGATGTTAGACAACAACAGTGGTGTCATCATCACTGTTTACGCGAGAAAACCTGTGCAACTTGAGCCAGGGGTATGGGCAGATAGTGCTGTCATGAATTGTGAACATGTCTGGCCACAGTCAAAAGGAAAACGAACGGCAACTGAAAAAGCTGATCTGTTTCATCTACGACCCGCCGTACCTCGTGTGAACTCTATTCGAAGTAATCTACCGTATGGTGTACCTGTTCCTCCCTATGACCATGACAAAACGTATAAACAAGGCAGGGACAAGCGTGGCAAAGAGGTCTTTTTGCCACCGGCCCAAGTGCGAGGTGATTTGGCCCGATCCATGTTTTACTACGCCGTTCGCTACCAGATGGATATCGATCCGGTACAAGAAGCGCATCTCCGGAGTTGGCATGAGGCTGATCCAGTTGATCAGCAGGAACGTGATCGCGCTCAGACGATTACGGAAGAACAGGGCAATGCCAATCCATTTATTGATGATCCTGCTGCAGTCGATCGCATCAGCGACTTCTAGTTTCCCTCACTTACCGCACAATAAACAACTGACTTGCATGCCTGGCGAAGACTACCGATGATCTGTGGCTAAGGAGTATTGCAGATGAGCCATGTATTAGCCTTGGATGAAGGAACCAGCAGTTGCCGGTCCATGATCATTAACCAAGATGTAGAAATTGTTGCTGTTGATCAACAGGAATTCGAGCAGATCTTTCCGAAACCTGGCTGGGTTGAACACAATGCTCATACCATCTGGGAGGCCCAGTTAGAAACCGCAAGAGCAGCTCTAAAGAAAGCTGGTTTAACTGGTAGCGATATCAATAGTATCGGTATCACCAATCAAAGAGAAACTGTTGTTCTTTGGGATCGCAAGACTGGTGATCCAATTGCAAATGCGATCGTCTGGCAAGATCGACGAACCGCAAGAAAGATTGATGAACTCAAAGCCGATGGCCATGAGCCAATGGTTCGCTCAAAGACAGGGCTCGTGCTAGATCCCTACTTCTCTGCAACAAAAGTGAGGTGGTTACTCGACCATGTCCCAGGTGCACAAGATGCCGCCAATGATGGCTCATTGGCAATGGGCACCATCGAGTCATGGCTGATCTACAAGCTCACTGGACACCAAGTCCATGTCACTGATGTATCAAATGCTTGTCGCACCCTCTTGATGAACATCCATACTGGAGCGTGGGATGATGAACTGCTTGAGCTCTTTGGGGTACCGCGATCACTCTTGCCAGAAATCGTGCCCTCAAGTGGTATTTGTGGCGAGACTGATCCTTCGCTGTTCGGTGCTTCGATCCCCATTTCTGGAATAGGGGGCGATCAGCAATCAGCGCTGTTTGGCCAACTCTGCACAAAGCCCGGTGAATGCAAGAATACTTTTGGTACAGGTTGCTTTCTATTAACGCCCACAGGCAATAAGGCTGTCGAGAGTGACAATGGACTGCTTACCACTATTGCTTGGCAGATGGAAGGTCATGACATTCAGTATGCGCTGGAAGGCAGCATCTTTATGGGTGGTGCTTCAATACAGTGGCTTCGTGATGGCCTAGGAATCATCAAAGAGGCACCAGAGGTCAACAACATGGCCGAGCAAGTTGATGACAACGGTGGTGTTTGGCTGGTTCCAGCTTTTGCTGGTTTGGGCGCACCGCACTGGGATCACAGTGCAAGAGGCACCATTCTTGGATTAACACGTGGGTCGACGGCAGCTCATATATGTCGCGCTACACTTGAGGGTATCGCACATCAAGTCACTGATGTTGCCGAAGCGATGCTCGATGACGCAAATTGTCCTTTAGGCGTATTGCGCGTAGATGGCGGAGCCTCACAAAGCAATCTACTCATGCAGATTCAGGCAGATCTTCTTGGCAAACCCGTAGAGCGACCAGTACATGTGGAAACCACTGGCTTGGGGGCGGCCTTCTTGGCTGGGCTTGCAACCGGATTATGGAAAGACATTGCTTCGATCAAGGCGCATTACCGTATAGACCGTATCTTTGAACCTAAGATGGATGATGCAACACGTCAATCCCAGCGAGCTCAGTGGATGCGAGCTGTTGATCGGGCTAAAGACTGGGCCACTGACTAAAAACTTCACCACCACAAAGTTGAGGAATCACAATGAACCGTAACGAGATGCTCCAGAATGCTACCTCCCAAGACTGGGATGTCATCATCATCGGTGGCGGAGCCAGTGGACTTGGGGCTGCGGTAGATGCACAATCAAGAGGCTACCGAACACTCTTGCTTGAGAAGCATGACTTTGCCAAAGCGACATCCAGCCGAAGCACCAAACTCGTTCATGGTGGGGTTCGATATCTACAACAAGGAAATATTCACCTTGTGAATGAAGCCTTGTATGAACGTGGACTCCTTTGTCAAAATGCCTCGCACCTCGTACATAATCTTGCATTTGTTGTCCCGCGTTACAAGTGGTGGGAAGGTCCTTTCTATGGCATTGGTCTCAAGCTCTACGACCTATTAGCTGGCAAGCTCAACCTAGCACCATCACGGAAACTTTCACGAGACGAAGCTATTGCCCGTATCCCGAATATTCAACAAGAGCATCTTCTTGGTGGAACCATGTACTACGATGGGCAGTTTGATGATGCGCGACTTGCGATTACTTTGGCTCAAACGGCTGCGGATAACGGTGCCTCGCTCGTTAATTACATGGGCGTGAACGAATTCATCAAAGACAATGACATTATCACGGGTGTCAAGGCGCAAGATGAACTAACTGGTAAGGTCTATGAAATCCAGTGCAAAGTCGTGATCAATGCCACCGGTATCTTCAGTGATGCGGTCAGGAAACTAGATGATCCAGGCGCTGAAACACTTATCTCCCAAAGCCAGGGCGTACATCTTGTTCTTGATGCGTCATTCCAGCCATCTAAGACAGCAATCATGGTTCCCCATACCGATGATGGCCGTGTGCTTTTTGTCATACCTTGGCACGAGCGCATACTTGTTGGCACGACTGACACACCCATGCCATCACCAGAATTAGAACCTCGCCCCCTGGCGGATGAAATCAAATTCATCCTGCGAAATGCGAATCGTTACTTACAAAGAGATCCAACCGAAGAAGACGTGTTGGCCGTTTTTGCTGGTCAGCGACCTTTGGTTCATGAGGGTGGGACTGAAGGAAAAACCAAATCGATCTCACGTGAACATCTGGTTGAGGTTTCACATGGTGGTCTCGTTTCAATCATGGGTGGGAAATGGACAACGTTCCGTAAAATGGCTGAAGACACCGTCGATCACGCCGCACCCGTGGGTGGATTGCCGCAGGTTGATTGTCGTACCAAGACTTTAAAACTCCATGGGTGGATGAGTCGCGAAGATCCAGATCTTCCGCAAGAAGGACACTTCCAAATGTATGGAAGTGAGGCTGCTGCTGTCCATGCCTTCATTAATGAAGATGAAGATCGACGAAAATTGTTGCACCCTAATCTGCCCTACTTACGCGGCCAGATTGCTTGGGCGGCACGTCATGAAATGGCCATCAACTTAGAAGATGCTCTTGCCAGGCGCACGAGGTCATTGCTATTGAATGCAAAAGCTTCCATGGATGCCGCACCTGATGCAGCAGCCATCATGGCTGAAGAATTAGGTCATGATCAAGCCTGGGTTAAGAGCCAGGTGGACGCATTTCATGAAATGGCTTCAGGTTATTGCGTACCGCGATGAGCCGTCGGAGCAACACGCTTCTCAGCAAGAGCCAGGGTCTCATCTTGATCTTTCGGCTCTTCGATCGTTACAAAGTTGGGCGGGCCAACGCCATCTAGGTCATCCATTAATCCGAATGTCGGATGAGGGCGGCGCTTTGGCTCAGGTGCGAGAGATGCTGGCGAACACGCACCCATATCTGCTAGTAGATAGGCGAGATCGGATGCATCGACAACACCATCAATATTGAGATCCGACGGGCATCGCTCTGGGCATACATACGCATCGTCGCAATTAACTTTTGGTCCTGCATATTTACCACCGGCACCAATGCACTCAATCTCACTGACCTGAAGACATGCATCAGCCAAGCAGCAGGCTCCAACGACAGCCGTTGGATTCAAAACGAAGCCTCCCGATCCTGCAATATCATCATTTGGCGTTAGGAAGGTACAACGCTTAAGTCTTATATCACTGAGATACCCGTTGTAAACGGCCCCACCATTGTAGTTGGCTGCGTTACGTGTAAACACGCAATCATTTATGATGGAATTACTCTCATAGTCGTACACGCCGCCGCCATTGTATGCGGCAAGGTTTGCCTGGAACTCGCAGCCCGAGATGAAAGGGCGACTATCATTACCGTTGTACATACCGCCACCACCATAGCTGGCCATGTTCATAATAAAGCGGCACTTTTGAAATTCTGATGTGCTGTATGAGTTGTAGGCACCGCCACCACGTTCTGCTTGATTGGCAATAAACTCACATCGCTCAATGACTGGCTGACACTCATAGCCAATGTAAACACCGCCTCCATTGTAAGTGACGTTATTCTTCTCGAATCGGCAGTCTTGAATTGTTGGTTTACTTTCAAGAATCAGAAGTCCGCCACCAATCGTCGCATCAGGACCATAAATTGATCGGTTTCCCGTGCCACCCGTGACCGTAAAGCCCGAAATGATTGTTGATCGGCCTTCGCCACGAACACAGCGAATGACACTGTCGCGCGATCCGATACCATCGATTACCGTCACATCTCGACCGCCAGAGCTGCGAATGACGATCGATTTACCCATCAAGTCAATACTCTCTAGGTATCTGCCTGGCGCCACTACTATTTGATCGCCAGTACGCGCTTGATCAATCGCTGCTTGTATGGACTGGACGCCAGAAGGAACCTGAATCGTCTCCGCACCATTTACAGATGTGGGTAGACAGGCCATGACACCCATCAATAGCGCAACACAACTGCTGGCACTTCGTGCATTAATGTTGCTCCGACGATCAGAGCCACTAGCTGGACTACAGCGAACCCTCGGCATGCTCTTCCTCTCACTCCAAGTGTACGCCGGGTTCTGACAGAAGCGAGCTATTTAAGGACCCAGAATTGCTGAAATGGGATGGGAATCAGCGAATTTTCTTGCCTTCTGACGATTCTGTGCCCCTTGGGGGCCTATCAGGACACCAGACAAAGAAAGAGGCCTGTGTTAACTTGGATCCAAGCCTGAAAATTGACGCCCTGTGGCTACAATCGGAATGTCCGCTGCGAGTGAAAGGAAGGTCTGTGCCAGAGGAGTCTGCGAGCGAAGTTACCCAGATATTAGGGGAGTTGCGGGATGGGGATGCCTCTGCCGCAGATCGCTTGTTGCCTGTCGTCTATGACGAGCTTCGCATGCTTGCACGAGCCTTCCTTCGCCGCGAACGTGCGGACCATACACTTCAGCCCACTGCGTTGGTTCATGAGGCTTACCTGAAACTGATTGATCAGTCTTCCACAGACTGGAAGGGCAAGCAGCACTTCATGGCTATTGCTGCACAAGCCATCCGTAGAATTTTGGTTGATCACGCACGGGCTCATCGCGCTGCGAAGCGTGGTGGTGGTGATTGGAGACGTATTACCTTGCAAGGCGTTCCCAATGTGGCTGATCAGGATCATTTAGATTTCGAGCGACTCGACGCCGTACTAAGCGAATTAAGTGAGCTCAATCAGCGTCAAGCAAAGGTTGTCGAGCTGCGATTTTTCGGTGGTATGAGTGTCGAAGAAACCGCAGAGATACTTGGTGTCTCTGAAAGGACCGTCAAGGGTGATTGGCGATTCGCAAGGGCTTGGTTGCAGCAACAACTACAGCAACCCGAAACCCAGTAAGATCAATTTTTCTCACAGAGTACGTACGATCAATACCCATTTGCAAATGCAATCGATGCATCTGCTTTGATACTTTCTAACTCTGCCTCAACAAGTCTTATCGATTGAGCCCCATCAGCTGCGGTCACAATGGGGCTTGACCTCCCCGCTTCAATACAATCAAGAAAATGGGAGATCTCTGCCTGGTAGCCCGTCACATCAGGTAGTTCTATGGGTTGCTGCTGGCCATCGTTAGTAATAAAAGTAAGTTCATGCTCTCGCCCCAGCTGGAAATCAGCAATACCAGATTCGAATGCAACACGGTATCCCATCTGGAAGGGAAATTTTGAAGACGTCAACCAACCGCCCTCTGCAACGATGAGTGCATCGTTGTCATACTGAAAATGGGCCACAACATGATCGACGCCACCACTCGGACCGAGTCGACCGTGGGCGTGCACTCTTTGAGGATCGCCAAAACAGTAGCGAATGAAATCAACATCATGAATATGAAGATCTAGAATAGCACCGCCGCATCGGTTGGCATCTTGATAGAAACCATCCCCCCACAAGGGCGCCGAGCCAAGTCTAGTAAAGGTCGCTGACCATACCGAACCATAGTTTTCTTGTTCGACTTGGTCTTTAAGCCAAGTCCAGCCAGGCCAGAAACGCATGCACATGGCTGGCATACACACGACCTCTGGATGCGCTTCAACATGGGACAGTACTTCCTGCGCTTCCGTCCATGAGCTACACAGTGGCTTTTCGATTAATACGTGTTTGCCCTTTTTTATTGCTTGGCATGCAATCTCGGTGTGCAGATGGGTCGGTGTACATATAGAGATTGCTTCAATGTCATCATCTTCAAGCAACTCTTCTATTGTGTTATGAATGGTCGCGCTTGAATAGTCTGCCAACTGCCCTTGGCCGGTGATGTTCCCCGCGGAATCATCTTGAAACGACTCTGGATTGATGCTCATCAACCCAAGAACTCTGGCGCGCGGATCGGACTGATAGGCCGCAAAATGAGTCTTACCCATGAAGCCAAATCCAATGATGCCAACCTTGACCACAATGCTGCTCCCATACTTCAGTGAAGATCGCTATTACCTCACCTGCGTCAGCATACTGATTTTATCGTCGTCGAGATAATTATCTGCTTCGTACCCCCTCACAGGATAGCGCATGCGAAAGCCCGCGCTCTTCGCGCGGGCTTGGATCCCAGCAGTGGGAAACTTCGTTGTGCGTTACGCAAGGTCCACGTGGATGTTCCTACGCTGCGTATCTGCCTTCTTAGGAAGGCTTATCACGAGTACGCCGTTGCAGCATTTCGCGGTTATACGACCCTCGGTGTCAATATCCCGGCCTAAACGAATGTGCCGGTGCCAGTTTCCGAGTTCTGTTTCCTGCAAGTGCATACGAGTGTTGGTGCTATCAAATGTCTCCATTTCACTCCAAGCTTTGATCCAAAGATCGGTGCCCTCTTGAGTCACTTGGACTGAATCTTCTGTGCATCCGGGGAGAACCACACAAATCAAGTATTGGGTGTTTGTCTCGTAGATGTTCAGCGGAGCTCTACACGATTCCATACCGAAATTCTCTTCGACCATTCGACTGCCTTTGATGGCTCGACCGATTCGTGCAGACGCTCTACCACCAGCAGCAATCTTTCGACCAGTTCTATCCAGCGCCCTACCTGAGTTTTGAAGCAGGTGACTCATCCGTTCTAGTGTTCGCCGTGAACGATCTATGAAACCATGGCCTTCGCCACTCTGATTTGTTGAGGTGTCAGATTGACCCTCCTCAATGCTGATTTTTCTGGCAGTTTCGTTTGTGATGTTTCTGTTCGTAGCCATTTCTTTTTCTCCCATGAAGCGCCCGCGATCTTTATGATCGCGGGCGTCATTTGCGTGCGGCTTTTTCTTATGCACCCTTGACTTTGATCGTCTGGGTTCGGCTGTTCTCGCTCTTGGGAAGTACGATTACGAGGATGCCGTTGGTGATTTTCGCTTCGACTTTGTCAGCGACGACGTCAAAGGGAAGCTCGATGGTACGTTCGAAGGTAAGGTTACCGCGTTCTTGTCGAACGACGTGTGCCTTCTCAGGGATGTTGATGTTGCGTTGACCTTTGATGATCAGTTCGGTACCGATCAAAGTGACTTCGATCTCTTCCAGTGTCACGCCAGGAAGCTCAGCTTCAACGTAGAGCGTGGTTTCGTTCTCGATGACGTTCAGTGCTGGAAAGCGCTGTGTTTCAGTCATGAGTTTTCCACCGAAAGTTGTCAGATTGTCAAAGAGACGGTTTACATCATTTCTTCGAATACGACCAAAGTTGGCAGGTACGATTGTTCGAGGTGTCATGGCGTTACTCCTTCAATAGGGAATCGCAGAAACTGAGGAGGCCCCTTGCCTCGGCTCAGGCCGCTTGATTGCGGCTGCCCTACTGAGATGCAACAGGTGTGCCCACTGCTTTTATGGCAAAAAAGGGCTATTGAGGGGGTTTGTTCTGCCACAGGCGGTCTACAAGAGGTGGTCTTCCTGTCAGAATGGCAACACGCGCCTTCAGCGGAAAAACCACTTCTTAGGTGCTCTGCAACCAGCAATTCCTAAGCTGGTTGGATGAGGGCGACCTCGGCTGCTAATCCGGGCCCGAAGGCAAGCATGACCATTGGCGCCCCAGGTCGTTGTACGTTCGGCTTGCGACGAAGTTGGTCAACAATAAAAAGGACTGTTGGCGAGGACATGTTGCCGTGTTGATTGAGAACGCCATGAGACGCCGTCATATGCTCTTTTGAGAGATTGAGCGCCTCCTGGACTGATTGCAGGATTGCTGGTCCACCTGGATGAATGGCCCATCCACCAATATCTTCCACCGTCAAACCATGTGGTGCTAACCAACCAGTTAAAAAGTCAGGGAGGTTCCGTTTGATCAAGTTTGGCACTTCGCGATCGAGGGTCATCTCAAAACCATGGTCACCAATATGCCAAGACATTGCTTCTTTGCCAGAAAACATTAGACAACTACCTGTATCAAGTACACGCCAACCCAAACCACCCGGGTTACTTGAACAGACCACTGATCCAGCGCCATCTGCAAAAAGCGCGTTGGCAACAACACGCTGAGCGTGCCACCGATATGCGTAATGCAAGCTGCACAACTCCACACAGCAGAGAAGTACATTTTCTCCTGGATGTCTTTGGCAGAGTCCATCAACGACACGAAGACCATTGATCGCTCCATGGCAGCCCATAAAGCCAATATTCGACCTTGAGATTGTTCTTTTAAAACCCAGTTGTTCGATCAGTGCGATATCCACACCTGGCGCCGCAAAACCTGTGCATGACACCATAACGAGATGGTCCACCTCACCAACGGTCAGGCATGCCTCATCGAGCGCCCGCTTCACCGCTGGTATGGCAAGGGTTGGAGCTTCTTCTAGATACCGGATCATTCGGTCGCGGGTCGTCGGACCGCCATCGTGTCGGTCCATCGCTTGGGTGTAGAAATCCATCTCGCCTCTAGATGCGGTGCCATCGCGAAAGAGAACACTTCCACGTCCAGCTATCTGTGTCCCTTCAAAGACACTTGAAACAAACTCATCTTGCCTGGCCGTTAAATTCGACATTGATTTGGCGAGTGCCGCCAATCGCTCTTGGCCGATAGAAACGGCAGGTGCCGCAACACCTAAACCTTTGAGGTATGTAGTCACGCAGCACCCCATGGTTTGAGACGTGTTTGGAAATTTGTGTCGCTGGGACGGCCCACACGTTGAATCAAATAACTACTGCTTCGTGGCATGGTGGTCATTGCACAGGCGAGTGCTGATGCTAACCACGGCCGACGAAGCACCTGGCGCGTGATGCGACAGATGCGCTGGCGGCGAGCAATGTGGCGGCGATAGGTTTTTGTCCACCATGATTCGATACAAGGATCCCATTGCTCACCTGTTGCTCGTGAGGCATCTTGTACGGCTTGCGCGGCAGCAAACGCCCAACTCATGCCCTCTCCTGTGAACGGCTCAACGTAACCGGCGGCGTCTCCAAGAACGAGCATCCGCTCTGCTGCAATGGCTGGACGTCGCCGCGACAGCTGGGGGGTACCTCGCCAACTGACCGCATCAATTTTTCCAATCTCACCAAAACCCGCCTCGCGGGCAATCACTTTGATCGCGTCAGACGCACCTCCCGAGGCTTTAACAAACATCGGATTCAGCGCCGCAGCCATACTCCACTTCCGATCCTCAACCTGCACGATGCCAAAATACCCTTGTCGCCCAACCGACATATGAATCGTTTCTGCCGTTGCTTGGCATTGATCACTTTGGAGAATCGAAGAAACACCTATATAAGAGCGATCAGCGACCTCAACGCCAGCACAGTTTGTCTGAGTAAGGCTTCTTCCGTTAAGTCCATCTGCAACGAGTACAAGACCTGCTTCAAGATCAAAAGCCCCTTGACTCGAACGTATTTGGAGGCGTCGCACGCCACCCTCAGCAGTTCCTACAGAGGCCGTGACTTGCTGTAAAAAATCGGCACCACATCGACACGCTTGATTAACCAGGTGTGTATCCAGTGCTTCACGGGAGATACCGCGGCCGGGTACCAACTTTATTGTTGGGCTCCGTTTTCCACAATAAATCTGTAGACAATACACCTAAAAGAATTCCAATAGTCATACTTATAACCCAGCTAGTTAAAGCAGTAGCAATTGTTATTTGAAT
>CALCOW010000097.1 GCA_937899935.1 uncultured Phycisphaerae bacterium | reverse complement strand
GGCCGTCTTCGCACAGTTCATCACGAACTATGGCGCCGCAGCACTGCTCTTTCCTGTGGCGATGGAAAGTGCTGCCACCATGGGCGCCAGTCCTATTCCGTTCGTATTCACACTTATGATGGGTGCGGGATGTAGCTTTATGTCCCCCGTCACCTATCAAACAAACTTGATGGTCTACGGCCCTGGAGGCTATCGATTTACCGATTACCTACGGCTTGGCGTTCCCATCTCGATTGTCACTGCAATACTCACCGCTGCTATTGCATCGCTTGTCTTCCCTATACACCCCTAAGGATGTGTCTCGAATGCGTCTGTTGTGGTGTATTCTCGCCTGGACGATCACAATCACTGGCCTGATCATCTTCTTCGCTTGGCTGATTGGAAAGATCTTCTCGAACATGTTTTCCTGGTCACAGTGGCTTTTCTGGTTGCCCTCACCATTGATCCTTGTCGTGCTTCTTGTCTGCCTCGTTGGAGGCTTGAGGCAATGGCACCCACTCAAAATTCAATGGCAAAGAATGTTGCCACTATTGGTTGCTTTCTTGGTCGTCGCTCTTGCCTTTACATTCTGGGAGCATCGCCTTCTTGCTGGAGCACCATCAGCACCGACCGGCTTATCAATACTAAGTTGGACCATGCCGAGTCGAACAGAAGAAGCCGTTGGAGAAGAAGCATTTCTGGGCCGCGTCAATGCAGATGTTGCTCTTCTTACCTGGGGAGATGATATGAAACGGGCGCAACCAGAATGGCAACCACTTCTACCCAACCATCGCTTCTATCGGGGTGGCGTTGCTAGCATCATCTCACGCTATCCCGTTCAGGAGATACGTCCCGTCGTCTCTCGTGACGAAATGCGAGTGGTGCTTGCCATTCTCAATGCAGATCCAATATTCACTGAACCACTGATCGTGTACGTCGTTGATCTTCCATCATCATTGAGTTTCAATCGCATGCAAGGCGCTCTGAAGTTAAGGATGATTCTGGACGGCCTAAATCTACCTCCTCCAGATCTTGTTGTTGGAGACTTCAACATGATCAGAGGCTCCGCCGCAGTCAAGACTCTCTTCCCGGATCTGCGTAACGCTTATGACATTGGAGGTCATGGCTATGCTGCGACATTCCATCGCCAATGGCCGATCTATCACATTGATCTAGCCTTGGTTAGCCCATCTATCGACGTCACTGACTATCAATTGGTTGACCCTGGTATGGGCCGCCATTTGGGCCAACTTTTCTATATTCAGCCAGCTAATCTGAACAAAACGCCGCAAGACCAATAGCCCAATGACCAAATACTACGCTCTAATTTGCTTCGGTGAATGAGTCGCTAGTCGCGTGCAGCGGTGGAGATTTGGTTCGGCATACCGCTAATGAGATCCCAAAGCTCATTGAATGAACTGACTGAGCGAATCGCTGACTGTGTTGAATTGAAGACCAACTGTGCGATCTTCGGTGAATTCACGTAGTGAACACCACCATCACCACGAAGCACATTCACTCCAGTCTTGTGGTTTAAATCATCATACTCTTTCAGACCATCAGTAAGCAGAACGAGTGATGTGCCTTCACTAATCCTTCGTGGACGCTTGGTCACCCAATCTACATCACCGGCATAGTGGTAATTCGTTTGTATTGCCTGCCTCGGGCGTGTCCATGCGCCGACTAAACTTATCTGACGCCATGTACTCATAATCTTCGAATGCGTGGTCACCACCATGGCTCGGACAGTAGAAGCAACCGGGACTGCGGCAGTAGTTATGGGCATACAACCAGCCTATTCCATCCCAGCGGTGCCCACCATGTATCTCTTCGGTAACAGCCGTCAGGTCCCATGGGCGCGGTGTCGTGGCTCCCGCAATCTCGCTCTTGGGCAACTTACCATCACGGTCGTGCGCAAAGAGAAACATTGCTTGGCCTAGTTGTCGCTGGTTTGAGGCGCAGTAGGCGCGGTTCGCGCCCTCGCGCACCTTCGACAATGCTGGAAGCAGCATTGAGGTCAAGAGCACCGAAACCAAAACAACAATGATGAGTTCGAGGAGGCTGAAACCACGTGGCAGAACTGCAGCGTGCTGCCGCTCGGGCATCACTGGGTATCTCTTACTAACCCGCACACCTACCATGCCAAACATCCTAGTTGCCAAACATTTATCCGTCCTGAACTTGAGTGGCAAACTAACAAGACTTACCGGAAAAACCGGCCTTCATTTTCGTCCCCTCGAGCCCGCTTTCTCCTCATGACGAACTCTTAGAAACTACGCGTATAGTTTATGTGATCTGGGCGATGACTCCCAAACAAAAAACTATCGATACCTTCATACTAGGTACTAGAATAAAGAGGAAGGATGCCCCCTCACAAGCCCACAGGTGGTCTAAGTGCGGATAACGCGTCAGAAAGGGGCTTTCTCGTGCCTTGATGGGCAATTTTGCCTGTAATGCGACTTTTGATGCCCTAGGGGTATATTCTGATGGAAATTATTATTGTTTGATGAGGATTAGCTAGTTTTTGGGATCTTCATGCCCGAGGCTACGAACTGATCAGTGCGGGAGAGTCTGAGAATGAGTCAACAAGACTGGATGCTGATGCATCGTGTTGCTGCTGGCGATGAGGGCGCCATTGGCGAACTGTACGATCGCTTCAGTGCTCTCGTGTTCAAAGTTGCTCGGCAGTTCTTGTCCACTCAGGCAGAGGCCGAGGATGCAGTACAGGAGGTTTTTATCAGGCTGTGGCAAACAGCCGACCGTTATGATCCGCGTCGAGCCAAGCTTGTGACCTGGGTCATGCTGATTGCACGGCGACATCTCATCGATCAACTTCGGCGCAAGGCAGTTCGACCGACCCCCTCTGTACTTGAGGAAGATCTGGCCGCTTCCCGCCATGACGATCGACCAGAGAAGAAAACGCACGATGAAGAGTGGCGAACGTCACTAAGAAAGCGTGTTGGAGAACTTCCAGAAATGCAACGGCTCGTGATTGAACGGGCATATTTACAGGGTTACACATTGAGAGAGGTCAGCGTTCAGCTGAATGCTCCTCTCGGAACAGTAAAGTCAGCTTTGAGCCGTGGGCTCATCAAACTAAGGGAAAAACGCTCAGCAGAATGGGCTGGATAGATGGGTTCGATTGTAAGGGTTATGAACTTTAGCCAATTAGAGTACTAACCAATCCCACGCAACCACCCGATTAATCACTGCGAAGCTAGCTATAAGCAGATAGACAAGCGGCCAGGAACTAGGATTAGGACGATGACCAAAGAAATACATATGACTCGAACAGAACTACTTGAAGCAGCTGCCGCAGACGCCCTAGGAATGTTGGATGAGTTTGAGGCTGAGTGCTTCAATCGATCATTCCATGAGGCGCCCCCTGCTGTTCAAGAGGAGATCCAACAGCTCCAGGCAGAGATCGCAGCTGATAACTCCCTCTTACCGAACGTCACGCCTCCTGAAACGCTACGTGAACGTGTACTTGAGCACTTACGAAAACGAATCCTTGAGGAATCATCTGAACTTGCGCCACTCGCTACGATTGGTCGATTTGGCGGTAGTAGCGTTTCTATTAATGATTCTGGCTCGGCAAATCGGCGACGTAGCCTGATATCCCATGATGCCTGGCGTGCTGCTGCAATTGTGTTAGTCGGTGTTGTTGTAGCGATTTCAATCTTTGCCTACGGCGCCTATGAACGTGCCAACGCATTGGTGGATGTAGCACTCAACTTACGTACACAAGATCAACTGGAGCTATACATCGGCAGCGACTTCGATGCCTTTGTAGCCAACCCAAGCTGTGTCCAAGTGGCCCTGTATTCGGCGGATGATGATCAGCGAGGAATGGGACATCTCTGGATCAACCAACGAGATGATGAAGTCTTCATTCTCGCTCTTGACCTACCCGCTGGTGATGGAGAATTTTCCCTGAACGCAGTACTTGCTGATGGAACAGAACTCAGCAACCTCGCTAGCTTTGAGGCTCGTCCTGTGACGGGTAAACGCTTCTCTATGAATGCACGTCAATTGCAAGATGCTACCTTTATGGTGACTGATGCATCTGGAAACGTTGTACTCACAAGCTCACCTGAAACGATGGCTGTGGCTTACGCTTCTCCCCCGCGTGTAGACCACTCTGCCTCATAGGGAGCAAGTTCAGCAACTATTTTCTCTCGCCTCGCTGACAACTCACGGCAGCGTTGAGGGTCGGTGTAGATGTCGGGTTTTGAAAGTTCCTCATCAACGATCTTGATTTCATGCTCAAGATCTTCGATGCGCTGTTCAAGCTTTCCCAAACTCAAGGCCGCAAGATCTGTTTTTCCACGCTTCACTGCAGCCGATTTTGCCTTCTGAGTCTCTCGGTCGACAGACTGGGCTTGTCGCTTCACTGCCCGCTCTTGTAGTTCGTGACGTTCTTTTTGTTGCCGGCAATGTAACAGCCACTCTTCGTAGGTCCCGGTGAACAGTGCGATCCCGCCTTCTTCATCGAAGATGATCAGTCGATTACAAGTTGCTTGTAGGAGTGCTCGATCATGTGTAATCAATAACAGTGTGCCAGTAAAACCATTCTTGAGAGATAACGCTTCTTCAAGCCGAGCCGCTGCCGGAATGTCGAGGTGATTCGATGGCTCATCGAGTACCAGCAAGTTATGTGGCGAGCCCAACAATCCCGCCAAACGTACCCTGGCTCTTTCACCTCCTGACAAAAGGTGCAATGGTTGATCTTGTTCGTCACCGCTAAACAAAAATCCACCCGCTAGATCTCTGGCTTGCTGTTCAGAGACATCGCGACCTTTTGATTCATGCTCAACTGTTGTCTGAATAGCTCGCCAGACTGGAAGTGATAAATCTAAACCATCATGAACCTGTTGAAAATAGCCGGCGCTAAGTCTGGTTCCAATCCGCACTTCCCCCTTTGTCACTGGCTCTTGACCAAGTAAGCAGCGAATAAGGGTGGTCTTGCCAACGCCATTGGGGCCGATGATGCCAACTCGATCACCGCGCGTGATAGCCAGTGAGAGGTCTTGAAAGAGATGTACATCACCAAATGACTTAGACACCGTTTCTGCAACCAGTACTTGATCGCCACTTCTCGGTGCTTCGGGAATCTTCAACTTGACCACATCAAGTTCTCGGGGCCGATCGATCATTTCTTCTTTTCGATAACGCTCAAGCCGAGACTCTCGACCCTTCGCCTGTTTCGATCTTTGCCCTGCTTTATAACGCCGTATGTAGCTCTCTTCTTGCCGCACACGTGTGACCTGTTTTGCATACTGACGGCTTAGTGTTGTGCGCTGTAGAGAACGTTGTTCGAGATACTCTGTGAAACGACCCGGATATTCAAACAAGCGTCCATTATCAACTTCAATGATCTTGTCGACGACCCGATCCAATAGCCAGCGATCATGTGTCACTAAGACGATTGCAGCAAAAGGTGCCGTAAGGAGGAACTCCTCGAGCCATGTTCGTGCTTCAATGTCCAAGTGATTAGTGGGTTCATCAAGGACGAGAATGTCAGGCGATTCAAGCAATAATTGAGCCAGCGCTAGTCGCGCCACTTGGCCCCCCGACAAAACCGTGACACTCTGATCAAATTGTTCATCGGTGAAACCAAGTCCATGGAGCATGGCTTCTACACGGTGTTCCGTCACATAGCCACCAGCTGCTTCGAGCTGTTCTTCTAGCTTTGTCTGCTGACGAAGTAGTGCCTCAAGCTCATTGCCTTGAGCCTGCTCCATTTTCTCAAAAACAATCGCCAGTTGATTTTTTAAATCAGCCGTCTGAGCAAACGCACGGCTTGCCGCTGAAAGGACCGAGTCTTCCGGATGAAGGGTACGTTCCTGTGCTAATGCACCAATCGTGAGGCCTCGTTGCACCTCAATACTGCCCTCATCACATGGGACCTTTCCAATCAGGATATTTAACAGGGTCGACTTGCCAGTGCCATTACGGCCAACTAGACCGATACGCTGTGAACGCTCGATCGCCATTGTTACGCCGCTCAGAACCTCGTTGGCGCCATACCGACACACCACATTCGTCATTGTTGCCAGTGACATAGCCCGTCAATTCTTAAATGCATATTGAGACGTCCCGAAGCCAAAGGACCCCACCTAACGACCCATGATGATAGCCGAGCCAGCCTGGTCCGGGGTTGCATCCGATCTCAGTGACCGTACGATCAAGTTATGGACGGCGAAAAACTATGGGCTCCATGGCGAGCAGCTTATTTACGTAATCTCAAACAGAAAGCTGCTGATGCTGGTCACCAGGCACCCAATATCGATAATTTCCTGGCCACCTACTGGCAGACTCCTGAAAAAGATCAAGAGCATCTGGTAATCCACCGCAACCAACACGGCATGATCCTCATGAATCGTTTTCCCTATGCATGCGGTCATCTTCTGATCGCATTAGGGGAGCCGCGACCAACGCTTCTCGATTATGACGCTCATCAGAGACAGAGCTTTTGGCAGTTGATAGAACTTGCCATGATGCTCATTCACCAAACACTGGGACCTCAGGGAATCAACTTAGGCATCAACGAGGGGACGGCTGCGGGCGCTGGATTACCTGAACACCTTCATGGCCATCTCGTGCCGCGCTGGAGCGGTGATACCAACTTCATAACAGTCGTCGGTGATGTCCGAGTTGTTCCTGATTCTCTTGAAAGAATGGCTCAGGATTATCGTCAGCAGCTCGTTTTATTAACAAACAAATAATCCCAAAAAAAGCTGCGGCCGCACAGGTCATTGAGTCGCCCATGTTCGCCGTGATTTGCTCGAACCCCGAGGTCAAAGTGGGCTCACTTGCCGACGTTCCAGGACTTCCACTCGTTGGAGGCTTGCCCGTCGTCGCGGATCAGCGATCCCATGGGGTTCATTAGGCTCGAGCAAATATACCGGGCGAACAAGGGCCACCACCCCTGGCGGCCGCTGCTCTCAAACAGTACCTCCTAACTGGTACTGAGGCGAGGCATTTACACCATCTTCCGGCAATTTGGCACAAGAAGATCTATACTGTTGACAGTGAGAAACACCCCTGGTACAGATGGGGTTTGGTCGAAGAAATACCGGTTGCTCTTTGAGTCCATGTGTGGCCTTTCCGAGCAACAGGCCCAGAAAACTAAGGTGGCAAACTAATGAACCGTGCTCTCAGCTATATCACACTTGGATCAGCCGTCCTTGCAGCAACAACATTGGTGGGATGTAACTCAACTGACGATGTGAGTACGAACTCGATTCTCAGCAACCTGACCCCCGAACTCATGGGCCTGGACGAGCGACCGGTCGACATCAAGAGTCATATGGCGGTCACTGGTAATGTTGATCTCAGATTGTTCTGGGGCGATCTTGGAAGAGCAACATATATTGATCATCCCAGTCGTCTCTCGCCATATCCAATTGTCTATACCAGTGGACAGCCTCGCTGAATTTACACTTTGCGTAGTGGTGAGAAGAGAGCCATATCGGTACCAACTGATGTGATGTATGTTTTGTGCGCACCATTTCTGACTATCTGCGACATTTCAATGACACACCATAGCCACTCTGATGAGGCAACTCTCGCCGACAGGCAAACATGCAGCTGAGTTTATTAAAGCCCGTCAGAAATTTTGTAAACTCATTCAATCCATCCCAAATGCCTGGACTCAGTCGGCAAGCCTATCGGCGCGAACTGATCGCTTGGTCTTTGCTGCCGATTATGACTGGTGCAGCAGAAGGCAAGGTTGTTGGTGTCATCGTTAAGAATGCATACACCGGTATTATCCCCGAAGGCACCTTAAATCTTTTCGTCGCGATTCTGATCGCCTCTAAGGCTTTCGCAAATACAACCAGTCTGGCTTGGGCCGGGATGAGTGCCGGAAAGCACAAGATCCGTTTTGCAAACATGCTCATGGTTATCACCATGCTGCTTGTCATTGCAATGGCCTTTGCGCCATTCAATTTCTTAGGCATTTGGATCTTTCTTGTTGCCGTCATTGGTATTCGGGTCTGTTGGACTGGCGTGGTCACCATTCGGACTAGCGTCTGGGCCGCGAATTATCCCTCAAACTTTCGTGCCCACATCACAGGTCGATTATTCATTGTGCATACGCTGCCTGTGGCTGGGGTCAGCGCCATCATTGGGCAAGCAATGGACTGGAATCCCAATGCCTTTCGAATCGTATTTCCGCTTGCAGCAGTCGCCGGAATGTTCGGTACGTTGGCGTACGCGAGTGTGAGGGTACGTGGGCACAAATCACTGAGATCTGCTGAACGTCATCACGCGGGCATCGGTATCAAAGCATCAATTCAACAGGGCATACGAATACTCAAATTTGATCGTCTGTATCGCCGTTTCGTATTAACACAATTCGTTTTCGGATTTGGGAATCTGATGGCTATGGCACCGCTCGTAATCATCTTGAAGGATCAGTTTAATCTTGACTACTTTGGATCGTTGATGCTTCTTATGACTATTCCAATCATCGTCATGATGTTGTGTATAGGTCTGTGGTCAAAACTTCTCGACAAAGTACACATCATCAAGTACAGGCGCATTCATAGCTGGAGCTTTGTAATTACGATCTTACTTATGTGTGTTGCAACTATAACTTCATCACTTCTGCCACTATGGATCGCATCAGTCATGCTTGGTGTTGCCCAGGGCGGTGGTATTTTGGCATGGAATTTGGGCCACCATGACTTTGCCCCGCTTGCAAAAAGTAGCCAGTACATGGGCGTGCACGTGACGCTGTTTGGTATCCGAGGTTTGCTTGCCCCACTGGCTGGTGTTGGCCTCTACCAGGCATTGGTGCATTGGCCCGCATGGGATGGCCCAGTGGTGTTTGCGGTCAGCGGTGTGATCAGTGCCGCTGGTGCGATCGGATTCCTGTTGCTCACACCACCAAATCCCGGTTTAGAAGGGAACAGCCTCAGCAATCCCAATCCACTTGCAAATACTCCAGATTGAGGCCCTCGGCAGAACTTTATCAGTGCCCAATTGGCACAGCTTCGCTATACTGCGTGGCTGTCCACAGGCCACGCTCGCGTCCGCAATCGACGGTTGCTTCGATCAGTTTTGAAGCCGATGACGACGCCAAAGTGTGGGGCACTACGCCCCAGCAATGGCCCTAGCCAATGGTCCACCGGGACCGAAATACCCACTACACATATGGTTGATCAGAATCTAATTGCAAGTCTTGACATCGATCAAGCAAGCGTCGATGCACTTGTCCGCGAAGCACTCGGCACAGAAGTTGCATCAGGCGACATGGATGCCGTGCTGGCCAGTGACATGGCCCAGCTTGAACGAGGCAAAATTCTTAAAGGGCGCGTTGTCGGCAAGGCCGGTGACGATGCTGTTGTTGAAGTTGGTCTTAAGTCAGAAGGCCTCATCAATAAGAACGAGTTCGATGACTTTGATGCGATCTCTCCGGGAGACGAAGTTGAAGTTCTGCTTGAGGACATTGAAGACGACTCTGGTGTCATCAAACTCTCCAAGCGTAAGGCTGACCGTATTCGTGGCTGGGAACGCATCCTCGCCAACAATGCGGAAGGCGACATCATCGAAGGCCGCGGTATGCGAAAAATCAAGGGTGGCCTGCTCGTGGATATTGGTGTTCCTGTCTTCTTACCTGCTTCTCAAGTCGATATTCGTCGCCCCGGTGATATCGGGGAGTTCATTGGAAAGATGATTCGCGCCGAAATTCTTAAGATCGATGAAGAACGGCGTAATATTGTGATCAGTCGTCGCAAGCTTATTGAGCGTGAACGCCATGAGGCAAAATCTGAGTTGATGAACCGCATCGGCGAAGGTCAGCTGGTCAAAGGCACGGTGACTAACATTGCAGAGTTTGGCGCCTTCGTTGATCTCGGCGGGGTTGATGGCTTGCTGCACATCACTGATATGAGCTGGGGCCGGGTCAATCACCCCAGCGAAATTTGCAAGGTCGGTGACGAGCTTGAGGTCAAGATCCTGAAGATTGACCTTGATCGAGAAAAAATCGCCTTGGGCCTCAAACAGAAAGAAGCCTCCCCATGGGAGAGCATCGAAGAGAAGTTCCCAATCAACAGCCGCGTCACCGGACGTGTCGTCAACCTCGTCAGCTACGGCTCATTCATTGAACTTGAGCAGGGCGTGGAAGGTCTTGTCCATATCTCTGAGATGTCGTGGACAAAGAGAGTTAATCATCCCAGTGAAATTCTGAGTGTTGGCGAAGATATCGAAGTGGTTGTTCTCGATATCAATCGTGACAAACATGAGATATCACTAGGCATTAAGCAGACTGAGGTGAATCCGTGGGAATTGGTTGCTGAGAAGTACCCACCGGGTACGATCATTCACGGAACCGTCCGCAATCTCGCAAACTATGGTGCTTTCGTAGAAATCGAGCCTGGCGTCGATGGCTTATTACATATCTCTGATATCTCATGGACAGAGAAGATTTCCCATCCCAATGAGAAGTATCAAAAGGGAACAGAGATTGAGTGCGTCGTTCTTGAAATAGATCGTGAGAAACAAAGGGTTGGCCTTGGGGTCAAACAACTCACCGAAGATCCATGGCTTGAACAGATTCCAGCCGCCTATCAACCCGGCATGGTGGTCCATGGCACTGTTACAAAGATCACAAACTTTGGTGTCTTTGTTGAATTAGAATCAGGTCTTGAGGGACTCTTGCACATCTCAGAGCTTTCCGATGACAAGATCGAAACGCCAAATGAGATCGTCAACCCAGGTG
>CALCOW010000096.1 GCA_937899935.1 uncultured Phycisphaerae bacterium | reverse complement strand
GACGACATAACTTTTCTCTAGTCCTTCACGATTGCAGCGTCGCTTGACAGAAGAGCATTGGCGATCATTGTCCATGATGCAAGATCTGCTACAGAAATGCCATCAGGAATTTCAGATTCACCCAAAGTGACTAATGAAACCGCATCATCTGGCGCCGCAGTAAATCTCACGCGGTATGCCTCAAGCGCTTCTCTGAGCGAGGCCTGAAGTTCCGTATTGAGTTGGCCTGATGTTGTGTAACGATAAAGCAGCTGCAATCGCTGCTGATCGTTCTCGCCGGAAAGCAGCACGCGCGCTGCTATTGCACGAGCCGCCTCAACAAACTGCACATCATTCCACAACACCAATGCTTGCAGTGGCGTATTGGTCGTCAGTCGCCTGGTGACACAATACTCACGTGTCGGGGCATCTAGAGTGAGCATGGATGGAGGCGGCGAAGCTCTTTTCCAGTACGTATACAAAGATCGTCGCCATAGTGCGTCACCAGTGTCTTGTACAAATGTGCGCGTATTGGATTGCGGCATGGCCACTTCTTGCCACAACCCCTCGGGTTGATATGGCTTTACACTCGGTCCACCAAATTCCTCGACCAACAAACCAGAAATATGAAGTGCCTGATCTCTAATTTGCTCGGCAGACAACCTCTGCCTGGGATACCAACTAAGGAATCGGTTATCTGGATCAATCAAACGCGATTGGTCGTTGCCCGCCGAAGACTGTCTATAGGTTGCGCTTGTGACAATGAGCCTAAGTAACGCTTTGACATCCCACTGCTGATCGCGAAACTCGACCGCCAAATAATCGAGCAGTTCTGGATGAGATGGCCACGCACCTTGCATACCAAAGTCATTGGTTGTCTCAACGAGACCCATACCAAACAGCATTTCCCAGAGTCGATTGACGGTAACACGTGCGGTAAGTGGATTTTGCTCACTCATCAACCATTGAGCCAAATCAATTCGTGTCGGCATCTCTTCTGTTTCAAGTGAACCAAGAAATGCAGGAACAGTTCGAGAAACTTTTCGGTTTTCGTCGGGCGCGTCATAGCGCCCACGTTTCATGACATACGTATCCCGCGGCGATGCTCTTTCTTTCATCACCATCGTCTTCGGCACACCACTCAAAATAGCTTCTTTGTCTGACTCCAGAGCCATGATTTGCTTAGACAAACTGCGATACTGGGGCGAGTATTTCAGTCTCCAAGAACGACTGATTTTCTCTTGCACATCATCACTTTGTAGTTCTCGAGGAAGTGCCAAGGCAACCAAGTCGGCTGGAATTTCTGCCTCTCGCTCGATCGCTCGGTAATACATTGCTCGAGGACCACCAGTATTGGTTACTTTGAGCACAAGTGTATTAAGCCCTGCCTTTAGATTGAGTGAGACTTGATCTTGATTAGGGCTGACCCCTCGATCAACTCGATTTTCATGAACGAGTTGCCCATTCAAATAGACCTGAAGTCCATCGTCACTTCCTAAGGAGACATCAAGCTGACGGGCACTTGGGGCGTAGATCTCTCGACCGATATACTCTGCACCGATACCTTGAGCAAGTGTGACAAGACTATCTTCAATCACGCCTGGTGCATAACGCCAGGACTGATTGTTGTACTTCTTTTGGAAGTTAAGAGGTCCAGCTTCCTCCGGACCAAAGGCTGTTTCGTAAGAGCTGTCGCCATTTTCTGTTGGATATGGACCAACGATATACCAATTCGATTGCGCTGCAGGCAGCTTGCTGAGCAATGCCTCTTGGACATGCCCCACCCAGATACGGATCCGGCCGAAGGCATGCTGATCATAAATTGAGTCATAGTTCAAACGAACAACGATCAAACTCCCACCCTCATAGCCAAATGGTTTCTCTGACAACAGCAAGGCTTGCCGTCCACCTTCAATTTGGTGTGCAGCTACGGCCCACCCTCGACCATCATCAGGCCTTAAAACATTGCTGACAGGAAAATCTCCGTTTGCTTGAGAAATGTCCGTCCAAGCCCAAGAGAATTTGAGGGGCTGACGCTTCGTGGGATCCACAAGTGAAATGACCTCTACACTCAAACCGGTGAGCACGACATTCCCATTAGCTGCTCGGCCGACACGGCCTAAAGGTAATGTTGCATCCTTCATTGCCTCAAGTACAAGGGTGCGTAAACCTGTTGCCTGTGTCTGGAGGATGAACTCTTGACGATCTTGTGCTGGATTTTCTCCAGACGAAAGAACTGAACCATCTGACTGCGGCGTGAGCGTTGTCCCACTGTTGCTGAAAGCCGACACAACACCAGGTCGTTGCCAATTCCACTTCCCCTGCGTCTCAAAATCTTTGATGTATGCCGCTATGCGATCAGCTTCGTCAGCCATCGGGAGCTCTTGTTCTAGTTTGAGCTGTGCTAACGAAGCATCGATCGCAGCCAAACTTTGACTCGATTCATCGCTGTTAATTGTTAGTGCAGGCTCCAGAGCCCTGTATGGATCTGGTACCTGTGAGTAAATACCT
Organism: uncultured Phycisphaerae bacterium; assembly: GCA_937899935.1. Classification (GTDB taxonomy): domain Bacteria; phylum Planctomycetota; class Phycisphaerae; order Phycisphaerales; family SM1A02; genus JAQWNP01. The sequence continues at coordinate 1,865 of CALCOW010000096.1, read as the reverse complement.
GGTTCTTCATTGTTATTGAAGAAAGCAATCAGACCGTAGTAATCCTCTGAAGTAACTGGATCAAACTTGTGGTCATGGCACTGGGCACATCCGACGGTTAAACCTAAAAAGACCTCACCTGTTGTATTCGTGCGATCGATGGCATATTCAAACAAATATTCTTCATTGATAGCGCCACCTTCATCACTGGTCACGTGATTTCGGTTAAAGCCACTGGCAATCTGCTGGTCTTCGGTCGCACCTGGAATCAAGTCGCCAGCAAGTTGCTCTAAGACAAACTGATCAAATGGCAGATTGTCTCGGTACGCGGAAAGTACCCAATCTCTCCATGCCCAAATAGAACGACCCGCATCCATGTGGATACCGCTGGTGTCTGCATAGCGTGCCTGATCCATCCATGGTGTGGCCATTCGCTCGGCGTAGCGAGATTGATAGGGCTCTTGACTCAACAAACGATCAACGAGGTTTTCATACGCCTCAGGACTTTCATCTTGCTCAAACGCCTCGACTTCTTCCGGGGTTGGTGGAAGGCCCGTGAGATCTAAATACAACCGACGGCAGAGCGTGGCACGCTCTGCTTGAGGATTCGGCTTGAGATCAAGTGCGTCAAGCCGCGCTAATATAAATCGATCGATGGTATTTCTACACCACTGCGCATTTTCTATAGGCGGTGGCTCCACTTGAATCGGTGGTGAAAATGCCCAGTGCGGTTCATACACCGCACCCTGCTCTATCCATTGACGGAGAATCTGAATTTGTGCATCCGTTAACCCATGCTTTCCGCTTTCTGGCGGTGGCATCTGGTAAGCGGGATCTCTTGAGCTAATTCGGGATATGAGAAGCGAGGCATCAGGATCCCCCGGCACAATCGCCGCTCCACGCTCTCTGGGCGCTGTAGAGGCCTCACGTGAATCAAGTCTGAGACCCGCTTGTTGGTTTGCCCGATCTGGCCCATGACAGAGAAAGCAGCGATCCGACAAGATTGGTCTAACGTCCCGCCCAAAGAGCACCTCATTTGGATCCGTCGCTTTCCCCGCCAACACCTCACCGGCGAGCAGTGAAACCAAGACCAAGCCAAATACACGGTCTTTTCTCCGCAACCAAACAATCATCCCATGATCATATCGCACGGGTCCACCAAGCTTATGGACAGAAACGACGATATTGCCCCATTTATGAACCTCCAAGTCATATCAAGACCGATTGTGAGCCCTCGATCCAGGTTTCTGACTTTGAGCAGAGGTATCTTGGAATGCAAAAAACAACATGCCCGGTCCTTAGACCGGGCATGTTCCGAGTCGGGGTGACAGGATTTGAACCTGCGGCCTCCTGCTCCCAAAGCAGGCGCTCTGCCAAGCTGAGCTACACCCCGGAGGCTGTAATTCTAACAAGCCTTTGATGGTGATACCAAAGATCTCAGAAAACTTGCCTACCTACACTACTCCGGTCACACTGACCACTGATTCTCGCTTATTCAAACCCTCAAAAGGAGTTCCTGACGTGACCCAAAGACGCTCAAATATCTCTCAGAATTTAGGCTGGATTGTCGCTTGTGGTGCCATCGGCACACTTGGTTTTGTGATTGGCCGTGGCCCTCAGACAGCTCATGCACAACAGAACCAACCACCAACACAACCGCAAAGACCCTCAAGCGCAAGTTCCGCCCCGATGCTCGCAGCTGCAGCACCAATTACACGCGATGGCAGCACCAGAGCCATCGCACTGTTCGATCAATTCGGGAATATGCAGCTTCTTCAGCCCGTAAACGCCGCTGTTTGGATGAACCCCATCAACCGTGGTACCTGGTCTTTGAAATAGGCTGCAACACACCATCAAGAACTGTGCATGGAGCGCGTCGTTTTTTT
>CALCOW010000095.1 GCA_937899935.1 uncultured Phycisphaerae bacterium | reverse complement strand
TTGGGAATCGCCCCCAACATATTCTTTGGGACTTTTTTGCGATTGTCCTTATCGAAGCTCCATTGATTTCCAACTGGTTCACCATTTTCCATGAGTACATTAAGACGACGACGCTGATACTTGTAGAAGTCGGCCATGTACCAACGCTTTTTAGTCTTTCTATAACGCTGATTTTCATCAGAGGTATTGAGAAACATTGGCGTGTTTAAAACACGCAGCTGCACCGACAAGGCTTCGCAATAACGACATAGGCGACGCTTAAGAAGATAATCGTGTGGCTCAGCCACAAGAATTTGATCCTCTTTAATCTTTTTCAGATCCCTTTCAAGCGTATCAACGCCAGGCGTATGTTCGACGTAATCTACTGATGCACCACTTTGTACAAGCCGCTGCTCATAGGCTTTCATGCTTGCTCGATGTAACCACAACTTTTGCCGATGAAAGGCCAGAGAATGGCGATAATCACCAAAGAAAAGCCCATCTTCAATCAGTGAAATTCGCCCAGGCTCAAAACTGAAGCCTGGGTGCTGATCAAATAGCTGGTGTGGAAATATAAGAAGTGTCTCTTTGGGGGGCATCTTTTTTTTAAATAACAGCTTTCAATAGAAGAAACAATACGTCGATTCATGGGAAACAACATGTGCCCGATCGCCAGACTGACGGTGACTCAGATTGTGACGTCCGCACCACCTTGTCGAGCACTTTCCATTATTGCATCGATGACGCGCTGGGTGTCGAGCGTCCATCGTGGCCACTGCGGATCAAGCGGCACCTCACCAACTGCAATACGTGAAAATGACTGAATCATCTCAGCTTCTTGCACACAGTGAGCCACCACAATTCTTTCAACTGATTCATCGACCAACGTATCGGTGTTTTTCAGAGTAGGGTCTTGGTGAATCTCGAAGATAGCTTCGGTGGCATTCCCATGAACAAAATCATGAATCCAGATTGATCCACGATCACCGATGATCTCGACCCACTGCCGAAGCGGATGTCTGTATGAGCACTGAAAGTGACAAACAAGTGGGCCGTGATCACCAGCAAACTCCAATTCTCCACTGGTATGAATGGGAACCCCCTCATGAAGCTCATGGTGACGCGCACGTACGAGAGTCGGCATGCGGTTCATCACTACCAATGCAATTCGCGCGTTGTACCATGCAATGTCACCAACACAGCCCAGTGGCTCGGTATCCATCGACGTGCGTATGTTTGAATGCATAAACGCATCATCAGCAAGGAAGGTAAATGTTGAGTTGATCATGCTCGGGGCCGTTCCAATGTCTCCAAGTCGTTCAAGCACACACTGCAATCGATGATGGTGCATAAACATGACACCGTCCATGAACTGCACTTGAGCCTGGCGACAAGCCTCAATGATCTCTTGAGCCGCTTGGGTACTGACTGCCACTGGTTTCTCTGAGAGAACATGCTTACCTGCAGCAGCCGCATCAAGAATGACCTGTTTTCTGACAGCCGTCGGCAGTGGAATATAGACCGCATCAATATCAGGAGCCGCCAGAAGTTCAGCATAGCTCCCGTATGCTTGCTTAATATTGGTTTCCATGGCGAATGCTTGAGCTCGATCAAGTGACCGCCTCGCGACCGCTGCGGGGACGGCATTCGATGCAAGATGCATCGCTCTAATCACTTTGCGGGCAATATTAGCTGTACCAATCACGCCCCAACGACATGTGCTATTAACGTTTTGCATGAAGTCATCTGATCCATTTCAATCAGAATAACACTATTTCTCCAACACCCACGTGCGTTTTAACACGCCCTGATCGCCCATTGATGTCGATGTCGAATAATCACCATTTTCATCGAAAGTGATCACCACTTTCATTCCATTGGGATTAAACGGATCGGACATCAAGATAGAACCGTCCTTCTGTAAGGGCCCCTGCATGTACATTGGTGCAGGCACGCTGGGCCCAATCAGCATCTGCTGGAAGAACTTGCCCTCACTGTTGTATGCCGTAAATGCCAAGAACTGTGCCGGGGCTGTGACGTGGGTAAGCACGTAGCGGCCCTCTCCAACCATGCGAGATTCAGCTTTATAACCATCCTTGGTCGCAAAGCTTCCGGCAAACTTCTGCAGAATGACGTGGCCAGGCGCATAGTTTTCAGATGGATAAACACTGTCGGCCTTGCGATTGATCCGTTTAGGTTTGACGGGTCCAGCCATAAGCTGTTTAAGCACATTAGTGGGTGTCGCATTGACCCGACTGTTCTCAATGCTCATCATCATCGTCTGGTTTGGTGGAATGCGAACGGTCGTCGTCGAGGCGCCATTTGGCGCTCCGACGGTTTCGACTGTCACTTGCGTCGTGGGGTTTGTCATCGTCAGAACATTGGGTTTTGTGAAATTGCCCGCCACATAGTCAAGTGCTGTTTGATTCGGATCTAGGTTGATATTGAAGTATTCCTTTGTATCGCTGCGGTACCCCATGTAGTTCAGCGACTGCTGACCATTGACCTCAGCAACAGAGAGAATGCCTGTGCCGTCAAGCACCATTTGACTCTTACTGACACCGTTGAAGTTAACTTCGCCGCCTGGTTGTCCAATGCTCGCAAGGTTCAGTTTTCCGTTGAATTCGAACGCGCCAACATCCTCTTTGATTTTAATCATCGCCTCCTGCGCGGGACTCTTTGCTTGGTCCTGTTCGGCTGCGACACCCAGCAACGAAACTGCTATCACCACGCTAAGGCCGAGAAGTGCCAAACGATGACGTTCTAAAAGTATGATCATGTCTTTCAATCCTTCTGAGTCATGACTCAATGAGTACTGCATTAACCGTTATAGTAAGACTCACAACAGACAACCATTATAGAGCAAAGACCTATTAGATCTTGTTGAACATCAATTGACTTCATCAAAATCGAACTCCGAAAACCACAACTGCGACATGGCGATTAAAGCTAACACGAGTGCTGGCTTACTAAGCTAAGATGTGACCCAAGAGGAGCAAAACGATGGTTGGCAGAAAATGTAAATATCCGACAAGGGCGAGGCGAATCCTGTGGCTTGCATTCTGGACCATCACTGGCACCTGGCTCGTACGAGGAGTTGTCACTTTGTATTTTATGGGCTATCTGCCAAGAGTTGAGGTGCAAGTTCGTGACGACACTATTCACCACTTTAATTACGGTTTTCTCATCGGCATAATCCCAGCGTTTTGCCTGGTTACTATTGGAAATCCACGTCCATTAACTTGGAAAATTCTTGCTGGCCTTATGGGGTTTGGAACCGGTATGGTTTTTGATGAGTCGATCATGGCTGTCAACCGCCAGGCTCACTATTACCACGAGGGTTGATGGGTCGGCCCAGTTGCATCAACGCTTGTGCTTATCATCGCAGCCGTTTGGCTGGGCGTTCGTGAGCGAGCACACAATCTCAACAAAGTAACATAGCTTCATAACAATCTATTTTTAACAC
>CALCOW010000094.1 GCA_937899935.1 uncultured Phycisphaerae bacterium | reverse complement strand
AGAGTGTGTCGACTCCGCACCGTTGTGACAATGCCGCCCGGGCAATCTCCCTATCATCGAAGGCCGTGCGAGTTGTACCGATAATTTGATACGGCTCATGACCCTTGCCAGCAATAAGAACAAGGTCAAGTTCAGTTGCATCATTGATCGCTTCCGTGATAGCGACAGCGCGATCAACTTCTCGTCTCATTTTCGGCTGCGTTGCTGCCGGAATACCATTGCATATTTCATGAATGATTGCCGCTGGATCTTCGGTGCGCGGATTGTCAGAAGTGACGTACAAGTCATCAGCCCACTGCGAGGCCACCGCGCCCATACGCGGGCGTTTGCTCCGGTCACGATCTCCACCACAACCAAAGACCACGCGAAGTCGGCCCGCAGCGGGCACGAGCGGGCGAAGGGCGCTGAGAACGCGATCCAAGGCATCATCCGTGTGGGCATAGTCCACCAGCACCGCTGGTCTACCCCCAGGCGTTTTTGTCACCACGGGCTCCAATCGACCAGGTGGTGCTTGGCACCGGGTCAGACCTCTTTCTAACCCTGCCCGATCAACACCAAGAGACCAGGCTGCAGCGACTGCCTGAAGAACATTTGCAGTGTTATGCAAACCAACAACCGGAACACAAGCTTCAAGGTGGCCCCAGTCGCCAGTGATTGCCATGTGCGTTTCATCGAGGCCTGCTTTTAGAACCGTCGCCCGGCACATCGCATTATCACCAGTGCTCGTTGTCAGCACTTTGCCGCGACACTGACTACTCATGACCCCCGCAGCTGCATCGGAACTATTTACAATTCCCCAGCCATCTGGATGGAGTTGAGCAAACAACTTGGCCTTGGCTGCGGCATACGCATCCATTGAGCCGTGATAATCCAAATGATCACCAGAAAGATTGGTAAAAATGGCGCCTTCGAAGTTGATGGCGTCCACCCGTCCTTGATCGAGTGCATGACTGGAGACCTCCATGGCACAGCCCGCAAACCCCGCACGGGCCATTCGGCCCAGGTGGCGTGAGACATCAGTGCCGGAGGGTGTTGTAAGCTCGCTGGCATGGCGACCAAGGCCGTCGTCACACCAAATGGTTCCAAGGAGGCCAAAACGTACGCCCGCATGCTTCAGGATCATCTGCAGGAAGTACGCCACCGTCGTTTTGCCATTGGTGCCTGTAATCCCCACCACTTTGAGGTGCTTGCTCGGATTTCCATGAACTCGCTCAGCAAGAATTCCAGACACCTGACTGACATTTGTCGTCCTAAGAATCGTCATCGTGCCTTCAAGGGAACTGGGGATCACGGTCTCATGAGGGATGAGTGCCGCCACCGCGCCGGCTTGCTGTGCTTCTGTGAGATAGGAGGTACCGTCAAAAGAGCCCCCTTTTCTCGCTACAAAAAGACAACCGGGAGCGATCTTGCGGGAATCCTCAACGACATCATGCACGGCGACCTCGTTGATGCCTTGCGGCACACTGATTGGAAGTCCTGCAATAAGAGTATTGATATGGATGGCCATTAATCTCCTGTTGGTTCTATCGGATCGTGACGGGTATAGACGTGGACAAATACACCTCAGGGAAGAATCAGCATGGCATCGCCGTAGCTGTAGAAGCGATAGCCCTTTTTAATAGCGACTTCGTACCATCGTTGAATTTGCTCAAGACCTGCAAAGGCCGCAGCCAGGGCAAGGAGCGATGATCTTGGAAGATGAAAATTGGTCATGATCGCATCAACAAATTGAAATTCATGCCCAGGCATAATGACTAAAGAAGTCTGCCCCTCAATGGGTTCGGTCTCTAACGGCAAGGGGTATGGCAAGGATTCA
>CALCOW010000093.1 GCA_937899935.1 uncultured Phycisphaerae bacterium | reverse complement strand
AATGTCCAAGCACCAAAACCTTCGTCCCAAACATCGCCTCGCTTAAGCAAGAGCCAATCAGGAAAACCATCACGCATTCGCGACTCCGCTTTCTCAAGCGTACGCACAGGATCGTTTTCACTAAAACCACTGTTTGAGTCACTACCCTCTGATGAACTGACATAGATCACTCGGGTGTCTACACTTGGATCATCCTCAGACCAAACTGGTTCTTGTTTGTTGACCTGAGCTGAATGACGCGATGGTGACTCTTGATCAATAAGAGAACAACAAGAATCTCGGCTTGCCCCATTGAATCTTACATGTGCATCTACGGTTGAATAAAACGCTGCCCCAAGCGCTATCTGCATCAAGACCATAGGAACCGACAGAATCGGTGTTTTATTCATCGTTAACCTTATCTATATTTAGACGGATGTCATTGGAGCGGGGACTCGGATTACGTACTCTCTGTTCTTGTTCTCTATTGCTGCTCATGCACCTGGTCACCGGGCATGCTGACCTGGAGACAATGTGCTTTAAGGACAACCCCAACCCTCATCTTCATCGTAGCGGCTTAAGCACCTGCAACTAGATGATCAAGTAAAAACACTGCGGGGCCCTCTGACAAAGGCTCTATAGCTGTATAGCTGGTTTTTAAGTAGCCAACTCAATACAGAGGATGGCCGACAGAAAATTTAAAATAGACGCCCTATTGCCTTTCAACGGTTATCACAAAATACTCCTGGTATTGGAAGCTGCTCCGAACTCTAAAGCGACTCAAGAAATCGCAGCAATGCTTCCTGCAGCTCTTGATCGAGCGATTCAAAAGCAGCGCGAGATGCCGCGGCTTCTCCACCATGCATCATGATGGCCTCTTCGAGCGATGTCGCTCGGCCGTCATGCATCAGTAATAATGACCGATTGTTTTCCTCAAGCAACTTAATGTTTCGCCCCAATCCCCAAAGTGGCGGCGTACGAATCGGTTGTCCAGTCACGACATGAGTTTTCATATCCGTATAAGGCCTCAACACAAGATTACGGAACTGCTTTGGCGCATCTGCTCTCGTCTTTTGTGTAATACTGTGACAACTGGCGCAACCGGTCTCAATAAAGAGACGATTTCCTAATTGCACTTGTGGATTATCATGAGCAGCATAACTTCGTGCCGGCACCGAGAGGTGCTCGACATATTCAGTGAGCTGGGCTAGCTCTTGGGCGCTGATCTGAGATGGATCAGCTGCATCAACGCCATGGTCTTCTGCCAGAGCCGCAATAGTTTGATCTTCTACTGTATCGATCTCGCCATCCCACCGCAGACCAGCCTCGCGACCAGCGATCCATTCAAGAAGACCAGTGCCATACACAGGTGGCGCAATACGTGGACCTCGCGCTGTCTGGAACACCTCACTACTACGACCATCACGGAAGTGACAATTCCCACAGGCGCTGGCTCCGATATTGATCTGCCCCAGGATGTTCGCTGAATCATTTCCATTGAGACGATGCGCTACGCCGTGAAAGAGATGGTGGCCCTCAAGGAAGCGATCAACCTCATCTTCAGATTCAAGAGTAATGATATGTTGGGTGAAAATGGCATTTTGTTCCATTTGTTTATGCGATCCGTAGCCGGGTAGCACCATGTTTGTGGTGGCACGACCTGCTGAGGCATTACGAGGATCACCAAAAGTATTGAGCCCGTCTCCAATCACATAGTTTTGAAACGTGTTATAGGTCTGGGCACCAGAGCCACCAGTGACCGCAGTGATCTCATAAGTGATGATATTTCCCCAGCCCCATTTACCTGCATACTCTCCAGCGCTCATGGCATAGGTCGGTGGAGAGGCATCACCCTTTTCCATATAGTCAATACGAATCACATCTGCATTATCAATATCGCCATGTGGATGACGACTGTTTGTATTACCACGACTCAATCGAGGATCGATCATTAATCCATCATCAGAATCGGTGAACGTGGTGGAGAAACGATCAAGGTTGCGCAGCAAATCACCATTATGTTGGGCATCAAAAATGGCCTCAGTAATGCCATCTTGAGCATGAGGGTGACGAAATCGCATCCAGTTAGCTCCGCTACTGACGATCGTCGAACGACTATCTGGATCAATACGCTTACCTGAAGTCGTAAACAGCGATGAATAGACATAGAGATCACCAGGATCGTCCGTGGTGTTGCCCTGCTTTTGATAGCGCACAAAGTAGTAATAGTCACCGCGGTCGACACACTCACTTGGAACCATGGCCATCTCTTCCAACGGCACCTCATAAAATTCCACCTGGTTACAAGAGCAAAAGAACTCAAAGTTTGGATCACCGCCTGATTGAATAGCAACCACTGAACCATAGCGCACTGTAATCTCCGTCAGATCATCCGAAAGATCCAGTGCAAAACCATGGCCCGGATCCGCACCACGAATCGCCGTTGGCAAGGCAGGCGTCGGATAAGTCACCAACGGAATGTCCCCGCAGGGATCAGGAACGCAATCAGCACAGGAGCCACCACAATCAACACCCGTTTCATCTTGGTTGAGAATGCCGTCCTCACAGCTCGGGGGTGGCGGACCAGCTGAAATGGTGAAGCGGCCCAAATACATTGGACAATCGCCCCCGAACCACCGACTAAAGATTTCATAGCTGCCGGGGGCCAAGTTAGTAATGTCATAGTTCAACAGTGCATCTGAGAGGATGTAAGGATAACTCAAGCCCCCATCGATACTAAACTCAATAGTCTCTCGGCCCGCAACATCATCGAACTGAAGTGAGATCTTGCCATCATTGGCACCCTCAAGCGTCTCATTCACAGAACTGGCTTGCGCAATTGGGTTTGGCGTGCCAGCACAGATGGTTTCACAACTGACACAATTCGTGCCACCACAGTCAATGCTCTGCTCATCCCCATTTTGAATACCATCAAAGCACGTCGGACACGGATCACAATCAGGGCCACCGCAATCACTACCAACTTCATTTCCGTTTTGCACTCCATCCGTGCAATCAGGATTAAGCCAGCAAGGTGGGCTCTCTCCAGCGATACCATCGATAATAATGTTTGGGCCGCATTGGACAGCCAAGCTATAGGCATCACCTGTCTGGATGTTCACTGGCATCACATAGAAATCACCTTCGATACTGAAATTAGTTGTACAGCCACTAAATCCAGGCCCAGTGCACATGTAGCAAACCGGACCAAGTGAAGTGTGTGAGTAGAGATAGCCTTGGCCAGCTACATAGGTCAATCCATATCCCTCACATCTTCCAACTGGCTCAGCGCAAGGACCGTATGCGATCAAGAAGAGACTAAAGTCGCCATAGTCAACTAAACCACTCCCATCCAAATCATAGAGCACATTGGGTGTCCCCCAAGCGATCAAGAATGAAGAAAAATCGTTGATGTCGACGCTTCCGCTGCTATCAAAATCAGCTGGACACACTGCATTGACTGACTGCAGCACACTGCCCAGAGACAAGATACCAGCAATACCATATACGAATGTAAGACGGCGAAGACCTGTCATACACAACTCCCTCAGTTGTCTAAGGCCCCGGCAATTTTATTCCGCACGAAAAAAATATGCGGAATTGAGGCCTGTTTTTTTAGATACTGCTCACGAATGACATCGATGCCATTAATCGATACTTCAGTAGAGACGACGGCCAGCCATCGCTCGCAAAACATCAAGTGCTTTCTCTGTTTTTTAGCCTGTAATCTCTGGTCGGATAAATACCTTTTCCGACGTGACTGGGTTGAAAATGACAAGGTGCAACACCAGCATTTTTATTAAGGTGACTCTTCAAATTTTGCTTCACAGTATTGGTAACTACTGCGCTTATAGATGCACCCAAGATGCAATAGGTAGCACTCATCCAACCACTCTTAAACATAAATAGCAATCCTTGCGATTGAGACGTTGATAAGAAAGGGCCCCGCCATGCGATATGCAGGCGGGACCCTTCATCTCAACAAATTGAATCAGTTTTCACTGATCGCTTCATTTCCATTGACCAGTACCTGCGTTGGAGCCACAGGTGCACCCGTTCCCTGAAAACCAATCTCAATCAAAGCACCAGGTGCAAGCGTGGCATTCCATTCAGGCGCTACAACAGTCACGACGCCGCTGTTTTGCGATTGCAAATCACCACCCCACGCGTTACTGACTGTATATTCAGCATCCCAACCAACGCTCCAGTTTGTGACCTCAACTTCAGAGTTGTTGCTCACAATCAGTTTGGCCGTAAAACCACCGTTCCACTGGTCGCTGACCTCAAATCGATAGGTGAGACCTTGGTTTTGGCAGAAATCAGGCACGCCATCACTGTCGGCATCCGTCGAGCCACTGGCGATATCACACGAATCTGGGAGACCATTGTTATTGCAGTCTAAAACCAGTCCTTGTGCAATCGCACATGAATCAGATAGCCCATCATTATCACAATCATCGAAGGTCTGGCAGGTATCTGGGATACCATCGCCGTCACAATCGTCAGCACCCATTGCGATCTCATAGGCATCGGGCAAACCATTGCCGTTGCAATCTGACTGACATTCGTCGAGCTGTCCATTGCCATCAATGTCGGTGGCGCCTGATGCGATCTCCTGCGCATCATCGACGCCGTTGTCATTGCAATCCAATGAACCTTCTTCACCATAAATCAACGCACCACCATCGTAGACAGAGATCATCTCTGTCTTGATGATTGCAGATTGACCAAATGGCAGGTCTGCAAGTGAAGGGTCATTGTTTGGATTCCAAATATTGGCAGGCCCGTTGCTCAGACCAATACTAAATTGCGCTTCAGCAAGGTAATCGTTGCCGAGGCCAGGCCCGATGAGGACGCCATCATAAGACACTTCAACGAAGTAGAGATTGCTAGCACTGTTGGACAGTTGCAAACCACTGATGACACCGCCATCAAGGAAACTGCCATCGACGACAACATCCTGGACGCCATACCCGGCGTCAAATACTTCCGAAAGATCGACATACACACGATATGACAAGGCATCGCTTAAGCGAGCTGGCCAAGCACTACGATTGTTTAGTAAACAGCGAATTTTGGTATAGGAATCACCCTCTTCGATAATAGAGGCTTCAACAAACATTTCCTTGCCATAAGAATCTTCTGGCTCTGGGAAGTTTTCCAATGGCGTACCATCGTACTGGCGCGACATTCGACCAAGTGCTGCGACAAACCCCGCGTTGTAATCACATGCAACCTCATTGGCAATATAGTCACTGCGCACATCCTGATAATCGAAGTCATCGGCGGATGCAGGCCCCCCAACAAGAGCGCCATATAGGATGTGTCGATTCTCACCCTCAGCCATGATGTCATCTTTAAAGGATGCCGATGCGCCGCGATGGTGAGGACGGGTGGGAGGATTATTACCAAAGCCACAGACATAACTCGAATTACGCGGATTATCACCCAAGATGTAGTTGATCTGACTTTCACCAAATTGCTGGTAGCGGCCATCAGGATCACCGACGAGTTCGGCGTACGCAAATGCAATAAAAGCACTGTTTGCTGCGTAGCGCAATGAACCCCACGTATCGAGCCATGCGAGTCCACCTGGTGTGTACGCAATACTACCACCAGGCAGCCATTGGCTGAGATGGCCTTCAACATAGGTCTTGTATTGCTGTTTACCCGTCAGTGCTGCGAGTAAACAAGCGGCACCATTGATCTTACCATCCCATGACTGAGCCCAATTTGGGTCCGGAGAAGCTGACGCATAGTGCGCTTCAGCTTGATTGAGATAAGTCTGTTCACCAGTCGCTCGGTAGAGCCATGTGGCTGCCCATGTAAGCTCATCGAAGTAACCGCTCCAGGAATTATAAAAGCTGGTTACATCGGGTATTGAAGCGGTGTACGTACCGCGATAATTGTCGGCGAATGAATACAACTCGCGGGCGTGTTGTAATAAGGTTGCAGCATACTCCGGATCATATTCTTCAAACAGTATTGAAGCTGCAGCAAGAAATGCTGCTGATTCAGCGACTGGCTCTGATCCTGGATTGGCTTCATTGAGCCAATGGATCTTTGGTTCATAGTTATTACGAAATTGTTGCGCCTCAGGGGCAAGCCAAAGACCATGCGATGGTCCACCTTGGTCGATCTGTCCACAAAAGACATTTGGCTCTGGATGCGCTGCGATACACCAGTCAGCGTGCCACCGAAGGGTATCAAGCAAATTGGTCATTTGATCTGAAGATGTAAAGCCATCGCCAAAATCGATGGCGCTCCATGCCATGGTTGTCATCGCCGAACTAATTGGCAAGACAAACGTTGGGGTATCACCTGCATCCATGTAACGATTGAGAATCGCTGTATCAACCGGATACTGTCCATTGACTTGTTCCATTGGCTCCGTGAAACAGTCGCCGCGCCAAGTAAGCGGATAATTGTCAGGTAAATCACCGGAACGCTGCGCGTAATAGAAGGTGATCGCCTTCTGCAGCGCCTCATGATAATTAAAGGGCCCCTCAACAATCTCTGGGCATTCACCGAATGCGACTAAGAACAGAGAGAAATCGCCCAGATCAACCTGCCCACTATTATCGAGGTCGTAAGTCGAATTTGTCGATCCCCAGGCAACCAAGAACTGACTGAAATCGTTGATATCTACAGCACCGCTCTGGTCAAAATCAGCGGGACATGATGATTGATGATCATCAGCCCTTAAAAGCTGTGTCGAACATGCGATAGCGAATGCAGCAATACCACCGGTGCAATACAGGCGATTGAATTTTTTCATCATTGCTCCTCTACCCCACCAATATCCTTGTTTGTCTCGTCGAGGCTTCCTCATCCTCAGTAATTACTCCATGTCTTTTACGATGCTGGTCTAGGTGTGTTCCTAAAGATTTCCAAAAGACGCCTCACAGGCTGATTTTGAATATTCAGCAAACGAAAACTCTTCTGGAGAGAATCTACTGAAGTTCTATTTAGAAGTAGCGTAGACAAGTAGAAACGCTTTTCATGCCTCTTATCGCGCAACCGTGGCCAATTTCGTTACTACATAAGATGTACACAAATGTTTACCGGAGCAACGAGATTTGTTACCAGTGCCGATTTGATTGTCGCTTTTGGAACATCCAATACGGCAGTTGCAAAACGCCAAAGTGACAGACTAGCTCACTCGCTTAGCTGCTGGTTTTGGGCGCTTAAAAACGAGTTCAAATTCGGAGCCTGCTTTCGTATCTAATCGATACCCTTCAAGATCGAAGCCCGCTAAGTCTTTGACTCTCTTCACACGCGAGGTTGACATCCATCTAGCCATCAGACCCCTTGCTCTTTTGGCAAAGAAAGAGATGAACTTGTCTTGCCCCCCATCACGCTGCAAGAATTTCACACTGACGATTGGCACACC
>CALCOW010000092.1 GCA_937899935.1 uncultured Phycisphaerae bacterium | reverse complement strand
ACATTGCTTATGTTGATGGAACCTTCTTCGATAGCAGTGAACTGCCAGGCCGTAATCTTGATTTGATTCCGCATCCGCTCATGGTTCAAACCATGGATCAGTTAAAAGACCTCGCCATTTCGAAGCCTGGGATGATTCGATTTATTCACCTCAATCACACCAACCCTGCGCTGCATGATCCGATGACGGTGCGTGAGATTGAGTCCCGTGGTTTTAGCATTGCTTATCCAGGAGAGCATCAGCTACTTTAGCGAGATCTGTGGAAGTATCCCTGCAGCCTTTAAACAAAATCGGAACATCTTTTAAATATGACAGGCTGCCTGAATTCATGTTGGCGTCTAGTCTATGATGCAGTGCCATGATGCCCCTTCACAGCGGGCCCAAAGTCGTAAGGTGCAAGTAGGTCATTAGGTACCGCCTTGGCAAAGCCATCTGCATAGCGCATTGCTTCGATGCGCATCCATTGACTATCCGAATGTGTTAAAAAGATCACCAGTCCACCCTTGAACTCAATCGAGTACTCTTCAGAGCCTTGCCAAAGATACTCAAGTGCCTTTTGGTTCAGTCTGCTATAGGCTTCCTTAGGGTTCTTCGCTTTTACGGTCCATTTTTTATTAAACTCGTTTGACTCGAACTCTACAGTTTTCATGGTTCCTGGAATAGACAGCTTGTCACCCAAGTGATGGGTGTGGATGACCATGTCAGGGCAGTCGGTTCCGGCATCAAAAAACAAGAACGTGCCATATTCAATGTGCTTACCTTTTTGATAGCTAGCGGTGTGAATACAGGCGCCACGATCGCCGACCCGTCGCGTCATAAAAAAACTCTTTCGAGCATGATGCCAGTAAATTGAAGCGTGCTTAATGTCTTTGGCACTCTTGAGGCACTTATTTAGCAAGGGCTGTTTGTGGTTGTAGGTCCAGCCAATTTTTCGGGCCCACTGTTGCCGCTTTAGGCGATTCCGAAAGGCGCCTAGGCCAGCGGCGTAGCCGAAAAGGGCGCCAATCGGAATACCTATGATTGCTCCAGTGATCGAGAAGAAGGGGCCATCTGAGTCGTAGAACCATTGGTCTATGAGACCCTGCACGATAAAGGGTCCGATCAAAGCACCAATCACCAACCATGGGATCGTCTGTGGATGAAAGCCCGATGTCTTAATCCATGACATGTCATCAGTGGTTATGCCTGATCCATTCGAGGCTGGAGCCTTGCCAGTGGAAATAGACTTTTTTTTCTGGTTGTCCTGCGTCATCTCTTATCCAGGGTCAGTCCATAGACCAGTTCATACGTGAACAGGCGGTTCAATTTTGTTTCACATGTGATCACATATGGAAGACTTGGAATTGCTGGGCCATGCCTTGGTTTCTATAAGATGCCTCGACTAAGTACCCGATGATCCAAAGTCAACATGGACCGGCTCAGAAGCGCCTTCTTCTGCTTTGAAGAACTCAAACTCACTACCTTTGAATGAGCCCATCGAGGCAATAATGCTGCTTGGGAACATCTGCACACCGTTTTGGAAGTCACGTGTATTGGCGTTGTAAAATCGACGCGAGCGTGCAATCCGTGTTTCAGTTTCCGAAAGCTCACCCTGTAACTGCAAAAAGTTTTGGTTTGCTTTTAGATCCGGATAAGCTTCCATCTTGGCAATGAGATTCGTAGATGCTTTGCCAAGTGCATCTTCAACCTTGGCGCGTTCAGCGGGGCTCTTACTTTTGTCAGCAACGGCTTCGTTGCGAAGGCGCGTTACTTCTTCAAGCGTACTTTTCTCATGTTCCGCATAACCCTTAACTGTTTGAATAAGGTTGGGAATCAAGTCATGCCTTCGTTGCAGTTCAGTGTCAATATCTGACCATGATTCTTTGCAAGATTGACGGAGACGAACAAGCTTGTTGTACATCACGATTGCCCAAAGGATGATTAACAAGATGATTGCACCGCAGATGATTGCGATGATCACTCCGCCAGAAAGAGCGAGTGTTGATGGAACGGTTGAAGCGAGCATTGGCACTCTTCCCTACATAAAAACTCACATTGCCTAGAATAGACCTCGTTCTAAAGATAAAGCTCTGTTAAGATTCTGCAAGCCTCTCCAAGCCGTGCAGTAATTTAATTGAGCTCTCGATGCGATGGCACAAGTCTGAAGAGACGTAAATGACACATTTCAGAGCAGTTATATATATGTCAGTCGGAGCTCTGTTTTTTGCCATTACAGGTGAATTTGTACATGGCCTAAGTGATTCAGTTTCGTGGCAGACGGCGCTATTGGCTCGAGGTGGATTTGGATTAATAGTCGCTTTAATTATAGCGCATCGAGAACTAAAAAGTTTTCCGCTGTGGCATCGCGGATCTTGGCTACGCAGTGTTAGTGGTACTTTTTATCTAGCCATTCTTTATTTCACGCTGGAGTATATGCCACCTGCAGAAGCCCTGGCAATTACCAATACACGGCCACTTTGGGTAGCAGTCTTTTCATTTGTTTTTCTACGACTGGCGCTGAAATGGCAATTTTGGCCGGCCGTTCTTTTAGCATTTATTGGATCACTACTTTTGTCTGGCTTAACGATCAGTCCACAGATGGGATTAATCTGGCTCGCTGTTGTTGCAGCTGGATTTGGTTCTTTGGGGTACTTTGCTATTGACTACTGTAAAGATATCTCAGCACCAGTCATCGTGGTACATATGTCTTTCTGTTTGTTTGTTGGTGGGCTCATTTTAGTTCTTTGGGGTGGAATTGAATCTCAGCTTTCTAAGGTTCAGACACTTACTGATATAAGTCTGTTGATTGGTCTTGGTGTGGTGGGCACCATTTATCACTATTTTGTAACCATTGCTATTCAAGCTCTTGGCTCAGTATCAGGTTCAGTTGCTGGTCTGCTGACAGCGATCTTTGCCTATGGCTTAGATTTCGTACTCTGGGACTATCCGTTTGATATCTACCATCTGCTTGGAATCGTCATGATTTTGTTGCCCGCTTTTTATATTGCAACTGGTCGCTCACTGGTTCGGCCTCGCAAGCTAAGCGTACGCAACACGCCGACTACATAGAGCTTTAATATTTGTTCGGTCTCTAAACTTCGCTATCACTGGCCTGACTGGGATCACTTTGCTGGTTATTGAGGTGTTTCTTCATAATAAAGATTCGGCCACTGTGAAGACCGATATAGACAGCTACAAATCCAAGAACAACAGATCCAAGTGCATTAATGATCATTGCGACCCACTGACCTTGTTGTACAAGTAGTAGCGAGTGTAGGCTAAACAAAGAAAAGGTCGTAAAGGCGCCCATGAAACCTGTAATGAAGAGCCCAGATAGTAAGTCTAGATACAGACTGCGGCGGAAGAGATCAACAGCAGGTTGAGTCGGGTCACCATCTGGCCACCATGTGAGTTGATTGAGGTCGCCGGCTATTCTTGCTTCACAGAGACGGCTTCCACCGTTACGGCGCATATGTGCTTCAAGATAGAAAAAACAAAGGCCTATGAAATAACAGCCAGTAATGTTAATGATCATGACTGCAATCCAACTGGGGAGTCCAATGTAGAGGTGCATTAGGTTAACACCTAGATGTCGGAGGACTGCTCCGAAGGCGCCGCCGACCGCAACACAGATGACCACAAGAAGTACTTTCATACTGGAAGTACCCCCTGGCCCAAAGCCCAGCCAGCTAGTACCGCAAAGTAACAGGCGACGAGTGAGCCAACAATATTAAAAGCCAATTGAGCATACTTGCCGTGGGTCAAGAAATAATTATCAAGGCTAAACGTACTAAACGTCGTGAACGCGCCACAATATCCCACGGCGAAGAGTGCTAACCCAGCTTCTGGACGTTGGTATTTCAGATCCACTGCCAAATGAGTCAGCTCAGCGGTCCTATCAATTTCCATTTGATTCGTAAGCCATGCGACTGCAAAGCCAATCAAAAAGCTTCCAATCACATTGACTACAAAAATGGCAGTCCATCCAGGTAGTTTCGTCCAATGGCTGAAGAACATTTGGACAAGCCACCGCAAAAGCGCTCCAATAGCGCCACCGGCCATGATACATAAGATGGATATAAAAAAAACCAATGAAACCCCACTTGCATTAGGTGGTCAGTTATCTCGTTGCGGCAGGCTCACGGTACGACCATTGTATATCGTCTGATATTAGGCGCAAATAGAATCCATGACTTCCTGAGGCATTGGCCACCTTAACAAGAACATGATTCCAACCCTTGTTAAGAGGCATCACGCCAATATGAGCAACTGGATTGGCGCCATGTGTATCTGGATCAGTGAGTAATAAAGCACCATTAACAAAAATCTGTGACGAATCATCACTACCGAATGTGTAGTGCACATCCATTTTTCTTGGAGCGTTAATCCATGTTTCTGCATAGGTAATAGCATTTTGAAATGCCGGTGTTGCAGGATCAAACTCAAGAAGCGATAAGTATCCTTTTGAATCTGCCTTCAGTTTTTTCCAGCGGACCTCTCCCTGTTTAGCAGTGAGCGATTGCGATCGATCGGTTGTTTGTTCAGGTGGGTGCACTTCACTAGCAATTCCACTCGTATCTGCTGACGGGAAGTATCCAACAACCAAAAATTCATCGATAAAATTACCCGGCAGCGCTGTTTCAAGCTCATAGCTGTAAAGCTGTAGCGGCGCAGATCCATGCAATTCTAAATATTGAGCTGCGTCAGGGGCCTGTTGTTCTGGCTCAATGGCAACGAGCGTTCGAAGTGCTGCCAGTGCAACGTACGGTGTGGTGGTGGCATCTCGTAATATGCCACGTACACGTGGTACCGAATGTTGATCTCGACTGTCTTCGGCCGTTCGTAGTGCCGTGAGGCGCACCATTCTTATTGGGGACTGTAGTCCTTGTTCGATCAGTGCAGAACGAACACGAGTATCGGTCGAGGCAGCATTAAGCATTGCCATTTGTAATGCGGGCGTGCTGTCATTAAAGACCAAGATAGCATCTTCAATATTGCCATTCAGTTGTGCGATAGCATCTTGGCCCTGTACGCTTGGTGGTGTAAAAACACCATCTCCATCTGCATCGATGCGTACTGGATTCGTGAGTGCGACAGGCATGACGTGTCGTTCTTTAAACTCCAGTATTGGCTCCAACGGCTGATCGCCCTCAACAGTAATCAGAATCCAGGAATCTCGATGTACTGGGACCTGAATAGTCTCTTGATATGAAAGCGGGCCCTCACGTCTTGTTATAGGTAAAACGCGAACCTCGTCACCATTGACAATGATTCTGGCACGATCAACACTGATCCAACTTGCAGCACGTATATCTAAAGCGAGTTCGACAGTGCCATCAATGTCTGTAAGTTGGCTGCCCATTGGCTGGTCATTGACTGTAAAAGTTGCAAATGGGCCAGTTGTTGTCATGAGTTGGCCAGACTTCACTGCCTTCACAATTTGCTTTGGATCAATCTTGCTCGGGTCATCGGTATCAGACGGCATATAGTTGCGCGGATAGCCCGCATATGGAGTGCGAACTGTATGACTGTCAGAGTTGCCTACTGCAGATGAACGATGCCCGCGGTTGAGCAAGTTATACCAATCTTGCACGGCCGAATGACGATTTGATCGTACCTCCACATCATCAACATCAATGTCATACAAGCCCCATGAAACGTTTTCATTAAAAACTTCTATTGAGTCAAAGGCATCACTTGCACCAGCTCCGGAGAATTGTCCCGTCACTGGGTCCAGTCCAACTTGGCCAAAGTAATCGATACTACCCCAACGCGGATGGTTGACTTGCACGACTGGAACCACTCCAAATTCATTGGGCTGCTCTCTTATGAGTGCAAAGAGAGTCTCTGCATCGCGTAACTGATGATCAGGTATTTCAGAGTCGGCATCTAATGGAAAGGCATTCATATGACCAATTGGGGTTGATACTTCGTTGCCTACAACAGAGGTCATGTGTTCATTAGCACCGAGTTCGTTGATAGTCGGTTGGTAGTCTGTGTGGTAGTTGTGATCTGTTGCGACAGCGAAGTCAACGCCTTCACCAACAAAACTAATAATTCGTTCTGTCATGTTTGAGTCGCCATGGCCTGAGTAGGTCAAGGTATGAAGATGAAAGTCGCCACTGACCCATCCAGTTGTATCGACTTCACGCTTCAGCTTTGCAGTCCATGTGTGTGTTGCACCGGGTTGTAAATCGAAAGTGTCGCTGTCAATCGAAAATTCAAGTCCGTGCGATGCATATACGGTGTATTGGCCGGGTGGAAGGGTAAGCGCACCCTGTCCACTCAATGTATAGAGAACATTGTCTCGAATAGCAAGATCTGCAGGAGCAGCTTGTTCGTTTGGTAAGAGCTTCTCAGTCTTTTTGGTGGCCGGTACGAAGGTAAATCGTCCCGGAATAAGCAAGCCATCTGAATTCTCGATTCGGTAATCAAAAATGCCGAAGTCATCGATCTCACCCGCAGTGAGATAAGGAGAATTAGTGTCCTGGATGTGCAGTGGGTAGCTGATCAATAAGAGGGCCACCACGGCGGATTTGATCATCTTGCCTTCCTCCTTTCCTTGTGGAATCTGATACTTCGCATCTTACTGCGGAGTGGTTGGCTTGTGTTCTAGGGTTGTCCTGGTAGGGTTCTGGTCCTAGGCTGACAACAAGCTGAACCAGGCCTGTCTGGACAGTATATGGTGGTCTTCATGGCACAAGTTGAGCTTCGCAATGTCAGTAAGTCTTTTGGTAATAGAGCTGTTTTACGCGCGGTCAATCTGCTTCTTAAGAAGGATGAAATTTGTGTTGTCGTTGGGCCGTCAGGATGTGGCAAGACAACCTTACTTCGTATCGTGGCTGGGCTCGAACTTTCTTTTGATGGAGATGTATTCATCAATAACCAGCGAGCTACAAAGATGTGGCCTTCAAAGCGAAATCTTTCAATGGTCTTTCAGCAAGTCTCGCTTTTCGATCATTTGACCGGCTATCAGAATATGGCCTATCCACTGCGTGGGCGGCGACTAAAACGCGAAGCTATTCAAGGTCGTATTAGTCAGATAGCTGAGCTTTTAGGTATCACTTCTGTACTGAGCAAGCGTCCACCTTCTATGTCAGGCGGCGAACGTCAGCGGGTCGCGATTGGACGCTCTCTAGCACGTCAGCCAGATTGTTTACTGCTGGATGAGCCCATGGCGAGTCTTGATCCTCATTTGCGATGCGAACTTCGCAACTTATTGAGAGATGTTCATCGAACCACGAATGGCTCGATGCTGATAGTCAGTCATGACGACGTAGATGCTTTGCAGTTAGGTCACCATGTTGCTGTGATGAACGACGGGTTTATTCAACAGCATGGAAAGCCAGTCGACATTTATCAATATCCAGTGAATCGCTTTGTCGCATCATTTTTCGGGCGATCTGGTATGAGTTTCCTCCAAGGTATTTTAGATATCACTGACGATGGACCACAGTTGCTTCTTGATAGCGGCGAACGGTTTGCAGCTTATGGACAAGTTGAAAGAGGGCAGCGCGTCGAAATGGGATTACGACCAGAAGGAATTCTCCCTGCAGGGTTGGCCCCGAGCTCATGGGCATCAATTCATGGAAGCGTCGAGTATCGACGCCCTATGGGAGCACAGGTGGAGTTCAAGGTGAATTGCGATAAGAGCAATGCCCTGAGAGTGTTACTTCCAATCTCACTGTTAGACTCCAGTCCGAAGGAAGGAGAGCGGGCACGTTTTGCTTTCGATCCGAATCGTGTAGTGATTTTTGCCGCTGATGAACGGGGTGATCGTCTTGAGGTTCGTATGACCGAAGCGACTCCGACAACACTTAAGTTGATTGATTTATAAGTACTTAAACGAAAACCATCTCCAAGCTTTTAGGCTTGAAGATGGTGGAAGAGAAGAGAAGGAAAAACCGTCGGATGGGCCTGTGGCTCATACAACAGGGCACTACCTAGTACATCGACTTGTCTGTATTTAGATCTTGAGTTTCAAATGCATTTCATAGCCGAGTGAACAGGCTATTTTGTAACCATTGTTCTTATGGCATGTGTCACAGGACTTTATGCAA
>CALCOW010000091.1 GCA_937899935.1 uncultured Phycisphaerae bacterium | reverse complement strand
TTGTCTGACATTGATTGAACCAAACTCGACTTCGCTGTGACCGGCCAGAAGAGTAGATAACCACAAGTTGAAACGATCACCCCAAGCGTCACATTCTCAAAACGTAACCAGGCTCTAATAGGCACGTTCGCGGGATCGTCCCATATCGATGATGTAATCAATATGATTGTGACAGCGCCAAGATACATAGCATATGGTGCAACACTCTCAACGAGTCCGACGTAAAGAAAGATGAATAGCGCCACCGCGAATGCCAGAATGAGCGCTGCAGGTTCTTGTGGAAAAGCCGCCGCGATAACCACACCAGTCAAGGCACCCACGGCGGTCCCGAGAACGCGTTGCAGCATTCGTGTAATGGTTGATCCCACATTGGGCATCGAAAGCATATAAATTGTTACTAAGGTCCAGTACGGCTCATCTAAATGCAGTATCAGCGCGGCAATGAGCCCTAACATGCTGGTAATGCTTATACGGGCTGCTCGCTTCCATCGACCCGGCACCGGCGCCAATTCCGATTTCACAAAGGAATAGATGTCAAAGCGATTGTCTTGAAACTGGGCTTGAGAGGCGTTGATAAGCGAATCTTACCTTCACTTCGCACTCATTGGGTAGCACCATCTCGGATGATTCTCTGGCTACAATAATCCAATGCTCAACACTATTATGATCGCCACCCTCATGCTTGACCCCTCTCCTATCCACCCGACGACGTCTGGGCTGCTCCCACCTGATGTGGAGGCCAAACCTCATATCACGACAATACACGGTCGTACACTCGTTGACCCCTACTTTTGGCTTCGAGATAAGACGAATCCAGAAGTGATCGCCTACCTAGAGGCAGAAAACGAATACACCAAAGAGCGAACGGGTCATTTTGACGAACTTAAAGAGGTTCTCTATCAGGAGATGCTCGGTCGCATTCAAGAAGATGACGTTTCGGTGCCCTATCCCCATGGGCCCTATCTTTATTCATCTAAGACCCAGCAAGGACAAAGTTACCCAATAAAAGTGCGTACGCCACAAGACGGTGGTCCCGAGCAAGTGATTCTTGACATCAATAAGATCGCTCAGGGACATGACTTTACAAAGGTAACGAATGCACAAGTAAGTCCAGATCACAAAAAGCTAGCCTATATCCTTGACCACTCAGGTTTTGAAAGATGTCAGATGATTGTCGTCGACCTAACGAATGGAGAGGTCATCGATGATTCTGTTACGGATATTTCTCCATGGGGCCTCGCTTGGGCGAATGATAATGCCACTATCTTTTATGAACGCCTTGATGAGACCAATCGTTCTGATCGGATCTTTCGACATCATATTGGTGACAATCCGGAGGAAGATGTACTGCTGCTAGAAGAGCCAGACGGACGTTTCTCTATGTCAGTTGGCCGCAGTCGATCCGGTGACCTCATACTTGCCAATGCAGAATCCAGCGAGACAAGTCAATGGTGGATGCTCGATGCCAATGATCCAACAACGACTTTCACGAGTGTGCAGGGTCGACAGAGCGGCAGTGAGTACAACATCGATCATGGCGGTGACTACCTCTACAAACGCACCAATGAAGACGATGCAAAGAACTTTAAGGTTCAGCGACGACCGATTTCAAATTCTGACAATTGGGAGACTGTGGTCGAAGTAGATCCTGATGTTTACATCACTGGAATGAATGTTTTTGATGGCTATCTAGTGCTCTCTGAAAGACATGGGGGCTATAGCCGTATTCGGGTGATTGATCTTAAGGAAGGATCAACCCATCAGATACCAGCACCAGAACGTGTCTCCACACTTGGAATGAGCGTGAACAAAGAGTTTGACACGGATGTCCTCCGTTACACCTACGAATCTCCTACACAGCCAGAGCAGGTGATGGAAACACGGCTAGATGGAACCGGAGAACCGCAGATCCTGAAGATTCAACCAATACGCGGCGGACATAATGCTGCTGACTATGTTACCCATCGGCTGGAAGCGATGGCTCCTGATGGCACACTCGTTCCAATCTCACTGGTATGCAAGAAAGGCGTACAGCCTGATGGCACCAACCCATGTCTACTCTACGGATACGGCTCCTATGGCGCCTCTATGAACCCCTATTTCTCCTCCACTCTCTTATCACTTCTTGATCGCGGCGTTGTGTATGCAGTTGCACATATTCGTGGCGGCGGTGAAATGGGCCGCCATTGGTATGAACAAGCCAAGTATGAACTCAAGCCGAACACGTTTACTGACTTCATTGCGGCGGCAGAGACACTCGTTGAAACGGGTTGGGCAGCTCCGGATCGTTTGGCTATCCGTGGAGCTTCAGCTGGCGGCCTTCTGATTGGCAACGTGATCAACCAGAGACCAGAACTATTTGCGGCCGCTCATGCTGGTGTTCCCTTTGTCGATGTGATCAATACGATGCTAGATCCGTCGATTCCACTGACTGAAATGGAGTATGAGGAATGGGGCAACCCAGAGGATAAAAAGTACTTTGAGTCAATGCTTTCGTATTCGCCCTATGACAACATTCACCCTAAGGAATATCCAGATCTTCTTATTACTGCTGGACTCAATGATCCGCGTGTGCAGTATTGGGAACCCGCCAAGTGGACGGCCAAACTGAGAGATCACGCCCTTGGTGATGGTATGATTTTGCTAAAGACCAATATGGGTGCGGGGCATGGTGGCGCCAGCGGGCGCTATGAACGGCTTAAAGAAGTGGCATTTGAGTATGCATTCATTCTTGACCGCCTCAATGCTGGGCAACAAACAGCAACGAGCCCTTAGGATTTTGATTGATGGCTAAACGGAAACGTAAAAAGCCAAAATCGGGAAGTGGATACAAAGCGCCAGCAACAACTGGAGCTGATATACACGAACTTGCCAACGTCGCCCAACAGATTTGTGATGCCGGCCCATCCGCGGGAGTTCTGTGGGGGCAGGCTCACAAGATCTTGCTTAAGCTCAAGGCCAATCCGACGAAGTCCGCGACAATTATTGCGTCCCGTGACACTGATGGACTCATCCATCTGGTCCGTGTCATGCAGGGACTTGAAGTCGAGACTGATGAGACTCAAACCCAGGAGCCAAGCGAAGCCATTGACACCGAAGCGATGAAACAAGCTTTAAAAGCATTTCGCAAACGACTTAAGCTGACCAAGCTTGATCACGAATCACGCCTCGGAGTGGGACCAATGTCAAGCGGACGAGAGGCATCTTTTGACGCCATTGAAGCCCCACGTGAATATGATCACGCTATCTGGGAAGAGTTGACGCGAACTGGACAATTAGAATCGTTAGGCCAAGGCTTTTATAAGCTAGGACCAAACGCCGATTAGTGTCGCGCCTTTTCTTAATGCCTGTAAGTTCCTCGCATTTCAAAGTGACCACGCACCCATCGGAACGTAGTTCAGGGAACTGCTCGTTGACCTGTAAAATTCAGCGGATCATATGAGACATCTTCCTGACGGTTCGACAGCCGTTCTCCATTCATTGCCTTTTCCACATAGGAACAAAGCGATGATTGATTGGGATGGGCAAGAATATGGCCCTCATGATCAACTAAGAGAAACCGCGGTGTATAGGAGTGGTTCCAAAAGTCAATCGCTGAATTTTTTAACTTCGCTCTGTTCCATGGCACCGAAACATTACTCCATGGCAAGGCGTGCTGGTCAATAAAGTCGTGAGATTTTTGTGGCTTGTTGTCACCACTGATTCCCAGCACTTTGAGCCCTTGAGGGTGGTACTTCTCATACACATCGACCGCTTCTTGTATGGCGACGTGTGCAGGCGAGCACCAATCTGCCCAATGAGCAATAAGTGTTACCTTTCCCTCAAAGTCTTGAATAGCAACAGCATTGCCAGTTGTAATATCAATCATTTCTTTGTTGAAGAATGGATCCGTCCAAATCTGAGTGTCTGGCTGCGCTAACTTCACACGATGAGCACTCGGTGTATTGGGGTATTCTGTAAGGATACGAGCCTGTATGTCTAAGAGTTGTTGGTTGTCTGAACTCAGGCGCGCTGTTGCCGCTTCCAGCAACAATGCACCTCCTTCGATTTCTGGATGAGCCTCTGTGAATTCATTGGCAACAGCTACCGCCTCTTCTGGTGATCCCAGAACACTTCGATACCAGGCTAATTCCAAAGCCATCTCGGCCATAGTTGATTTAAGGTCTGGCCTGACCTGTAGTAGCGCTTCGGCCTCTTTGAGTGCTTTCACTGGATCACCACTGCGTCGGAGAGCACGCCAGCGAAGCGGCGCATAGTCTCCTAGATCAGAAGCCTCCGGCTCTGCTGCCATAAGATCGCCGATCAACACTATCAACATTGCATCATCTGCTTCTTGACGCACTTGAAGTGCGTCTTTCCAGGCCGCTTCCGGGGCATCAATCAATGCAGAGACTTCTTGTTGTTGTATCTGAATCTGCGCAATCTTATGACGTAACTGTGATCGGCTCTGCTCATTCTGCCTGGCAATAGCCGGTGCCATGAATAGCAAACACATCAGCACGATGGGTATGATTTTTGTCATATAAGAGACACGAATGACGAGCGATGGCATTGCCATTATTCCGTTATTTTCTCTAAGACAAACGTTCTATCGCTTTGATAGGTGCCTAACGCTCTCTTCAATGAGCCCCCACCAATGACCTTCTCACTGGGGCTGGTGCCCTTTCCATCCCTCAAAACCCATCGCCTGAAATCAACCAGTGGTACGCATGCCTGAGGCAACGGCTTGAACACTACGTCTTAATGCGTCTCCTAGAACATCACCTGGAGGCAAGTCTGTCTGGCCAATACTGCGTGCCCGGCGCAACAGTTCAATTTGAATTGCATTCAGTGGATCAACATAAAGATTTCGAACTTCAATGGATCGTGCTAACCAAGGAATTGATTCGAGCAAACGATGCTGATCTGTCAACGCTAAGACCACACGCTTGGTTCGTTCGAACTCGGTGCTAATAAGTTCGTCTATTTCAGCAATGCCTTCACATCCACTTTCAGCTGCGAGATCTGAGTAAGCGCGCGTCACATCAATAGAAGCCTTAGCGAGTGCAATCTCGACTGATCGAAGATGTGCACTAAAGAAAGGCCAGTGCTTGGCCATTTCACGGAACTCCTCTAGCGAAGATGGA
>CALCOW010000090.1 GCA_937899935.1 uncultured Phycisphaerae bacterium | reverse complement strand
CGATCCAGGGTGACATCATCACTGCCGAGCGTGGGGGCGTTGTCGATATCAAACCCTGGTGGGTCATCTGGTGTGCGATCGCTGGGTGGGGGCTTGTCCACAGGTATTCTTCAGCCGTTGTTAGATCTCAAAGCAAGAGCACAGAACATTGCAACGCCAGTTGCAATTGCATCGTCATTAAAGTCAAAGTCACTTTGATGGAGCGTTGGCATGACCTCTTGATCGGCCGGTAAGAGCCCTAAGGCAAAAAAACATGCAGGCACGACCTGGCCGTAGTACGCAAAATCCTCGCCTCCCATGATTGGATCACTGATTGGGCAAACATTCTGTTCACCTAGGGTGACTCTTGCTTGCTCATGGAACAAATCGACCAGCGCTGGATCATTTTTGGTCGCCGGGTATTCCATGGTCCAATCAACCGTTGCCTGGCAGTTATGCGACTTTGCATGGAGTTCTATGATTTTCTCAAGCTGAGACTTGGCATCTTCAATAAGACCAATGTCCAGGCTTCGAATAGTTCCCTGCAGCTTGCAAACATTTGGAATGATGTTGTGCGTAGTGCCAGCATGAATCTGGGTGACCGAAAGCACTAACGGTGTGATTGGATCAACATTACGTGAAACAATGCGCTGCAGCGATTGCACTATTGAAGTGCCGGTGAGCAATGGGTCAGTTCCAAGATGTGGCGAGGCCGCATGTGAACCAATGCCAGAGATCTCTATATCAAACACGGTCGTTGCGGCCAACATAGGTCCAGGCATACTTCCGACGTGTCCTTGTTGGAGAGCAGGCCAGCCATGCAAGCCAAATATTTCTGAAACAGGTGGACCGATCTGGCTTCCATCGAGACAGCCATCCTCAACCATGCGGAGGCCACCACCACCACCTTCTTCAGCAGGTTGAAAGCACAAGGTGATAGGACGGGGCAGTGGGCATTCCGCACCGATTGCTGAAAGCACTCGCGCCGCTCCCACGAGTATGGTGGTGTGTCCATCATGTCCACAGGCGTGCATTTTGCCTTCTACCGTGGATCGGTAAGGTTTGCCTTTGGCTTCTGTGATGGGCAGTGCATCCATGTCAGCACGAAAGGCGGTTGCGCTTGAGGCGTTGCCAGGAAGATGGCCCAGAACACCTGTTCCACCAGCCAGTCCAGCTTGAAATTGAATTTCAGCTCCTTTGAGTTCGTCTTGCACGCGCTGGCTTGTTCGATGTTCTTCGAAGCCGAGTTCAGGATTGGCATGAAGATCACGGCGAAACGCGACAAGTTCCGGCAGAATTCGCTCGATGTGGTCGGATAGTTGGCTCATTGGTGCTGTCATATATGCATTCTATGTAATTTACACAAGTTTCTTCTATTTCAGGGCGCGGAGACCTTGCTGTATGCGACCTTCGTTCACCAGCACCATGGCATGACGATCGTGCTTGATCAGTTTGGCAAGTTGAGACATGCTGATGCCAAGCTGGCCAGCGGCCTTGGCAACATCGAAATCGTGGGCGTTGACCACATCTAAGCTCTCAGCCAAGAGTGCGGGGTAATCAGCGTGCCTTGGATTAATTGGTACGGCACGGCCGGTCCGTCGTTTTTCCCATAAAGAAGACGGGCGGTAGTTTTTTGCGGCTAACTTGGTGCGCACCTTTCGAGCAAGTGCTTGACGCAGTCTGCGTATTGCTTCTTTGCGGTTTTCATATTGCCGTCTTCGTTCTTGGGCCGTTGCCACCAAAGCGGTCGGACGATGGGTAATCGTGACCGCAGTTTCAACTTTATTTCGGTGTTGACCGCCAGGTCCATGCCCGCGTCCTGTGTCAAGGTCACACTGTGCAAGTAGATCTTTCTCTTGCAGAGAGGCAGGATGAGGTGGATCGATCATTGAGAACTTCATGAAGAGGCTCGCTTTTGGCGTACGAACTTTGGATGTGAGCGTTGTGCTGAAGCGGTGAGTGCGAGATTATCAACACGTCCAGCTTTTAGATGAACATGGGCAAGTCCTGCAATCATGGCCGCATTGTCGACGCAGTACTCGGTTTTTGCGAGACGCAATACTACATGATGCTGCTCTGCGAGCGATGAGAGGCCTTCTCGCAGCGTCTGATTAGCACTCACGCCACCGCCGACCAATACACTTGCTGGGCGTGGTTGGTCAGTTACTGAATCCCATTGGCTCAAAGCGCGGTCCACTTTTAACAAGATGGCGTCGACAGCGGCTCTCTGGAATGAGGCAGCTCTGTCAGCACAGCGGGCTGGATCGAGTGGCACCTCTTGATTGCTCGGCCAAGGCGGTTGACCGCGAAGTTCATAAAGCAGGGCTGTCTTGAGACCACTGAAAGAAAAGTCCAGGCTTGTAGGCGAAAGTCGTG
>CALCOW010000089.1 GCA_937899935.1 uncultured Phycisphaerae bacterium | reverse complement strand
CGTCTTCTTCGTCTTCTAACTCTTCGTCTTCTAATTCACCGTCTTCTTCGTCTTCATCCCAGGCATCTTCATCTTCTTCAGAGGCGTCAAGCACGGCACTCTCTTCTGAGCCATCCTCTTCCATTTCCACAAACTCTTCGACGTACTCATATTCCCACTCACCATCATCATCACCCTCGACTTCATCTTCGTATTCAATCTCAACAACGCGATCGGAGACATCGATGTCATTGGGCGACAATGAGACCACTTCAGAATCTTCCTCAGGCGCCCGAACAGACTCGACCTCCTCATCACTGATTTGATCGGCATGCTCCTCTGACGCCGTGGAGGTTTCGACCGGCGCCGAACACATTAAAGCAGCTCCGACTTCTTCATCGATCGACTGATCATCAAAAGGTGGCGACTCGGCCTTTGAGAGAGTTGCTGAAAGAGGACCATGAACGGTCGAAACAACACGCCCACAAGTCATCAACGATGGTCTTTCCTGAGTTTTTTTCTTCGGCGGCTTCGTTGCTTGGTGCCTGAGGCGAGAGGTTCTAATCTTTCGTGAAACACTGATGGTGGGCATACTGGTCATCAGCCCTAAGAAAATGCATAAACCTGAAGCGCCAAGTACCCAAAGTCGATGTCGACTCGCGGCAATGCGCTGCAAGATAGACCGTGGCTTGTCCTCGCCTGAAGTGGGCTCACTGAGGGTTGCCATCCCTTCATAAGCCGCCAAAACGTCTCTGTTATTTTGACCAATTTCGTGGGCTGGTATTGCGTGCGGCCGGAACGAAGTGCCGGCTTCTTGCAACCAGTTCAAGGTTCCAATTGGTCCACCCGAGGACATCAAGACGGCCTGCTGGCCTGCTGGAACCTGGTTCAACTCACATTCAACGAGACGCTGAATGAGTTGTGCATCAGGCTCCTGTACTTCCGTCAGAAAACTCGTATACGACGAGAGGTGGACCGCAACCGCTCGCTCTCGCTCTGCCAATGCCTCTCTTTGACTCGTCAGTAGAGCGAGATCATCCGTCGGCGGCAGCAAGATACAAGCCGACATGACTGCTAATCCTGCGGCCAGAAAAAGCCAACCAGGATCGAATCGGAACAGAGGCTGGGAAACCTGTCTCACGCTGCCCATATCGGCCTGGACTTACCCGCCATCTGAATGCTTTTTTATGCCGAAAACCCGATCCGGATATCGGGCCCTATAACCCGGTCTGCATGAGGCCACAACGACCCTTGCGTCCACCAAATTTCTCGTGATCTTGACCCTATCCCTACCGACGGTATCCTGGCTGATCTGCTGCGGGGTAGAGCAGTCTGGTAGCTCGTCGGGCTCATAACCCGGAGGTCGTAGGTTCGAATCCTACCCCCGCTATTGATCGCACCCAGGGCCACCAAGGCGCTGGGTGTTTTTGTGGGCCGCCGATCGATTTCAGAGAAGGTGATTCGAAAGATTCACCAATGATCTGAATGGGACACTCACGGCAAGCCTCTATCGCGGCCATGAGGAGGATCCTTGTGATGATCAACGTGACTGGCGCTCTCACAACCATCCTGATCTTCTCAGTGATTCTTTGCCCACCAGAGGAACAAGATCAACCCAATATGAAATGGATTCCCACTGGCACATTCACCATGGGCTGGGATGGACCAGAAGGCCGCTATGACGAGCGCCCCGCACATCGCGTACGCATTGATGGATTTTGGATCGACACGACCGAAGTCACCAATGCGCAGTTCGCAACATTCGTGAATGAAACCGGCTACCTGACCACCGCCGAACGTCCCATCGACTGGCAAGAACTAAAGAAGCAAGTACCCGCAGGAACACCGCGACCAAAAGACGAAGACCTGCTGCCAGGATCACTTGTCTTTACACCGCCAACAAGTCCAGTCAATCAGAACGACTTCACGCATTGGTGGAGATGGACACCCGGTGCCAACTGGCGTCACCCCGAAGGCCCACACTCAAACATCGAGGGCCGTGAGGATCATCCCGTCGTTCATGTCTCATGGGATGACGCGACGGCTTATGCCAATTGGGCCGGCAAGCGTTTACCCACTGAAGCTCAATGGGAGCGAGCAGCGCGTTTCGGCCATGATGGCCAGCGCTACCTATGGGGCCATGATCTGACACCAAATGCCAAACACGTGACCAACATCTGGCAAGGTTCTTTTCCA
This sequence comes from uncultured Phycisphaerae bacterium, assembly GCA_937899935.1. GTDB lineage: Bacteria > Planctomycetota > Phycisphaerae > Phycisphaerales > SM1A02 > JAQWNP01. The sequence continues at coordinate 1,349 of CALCOW010000089.1, read as the reverse complement.
AATCACAACAGTGGCGAGGACGGATTCACGCATACGGCACCGGTCAAGAGCTTTCCTGCGAATGATGCAGGCCTCTATGACATGGCCGGAAACGTCTGGGAGTGGACGGCCGACCAGTTTCGACCCGACGCCTACCGAACACGGTTGCACGAGCTCGCTCCGGGTGAATGCTGTGACAATCCAAAAGGTCCCACAACAACGCTTGATCCGCGCAATCCAAATGCAACTGTCTCACGCGTCCAAAAAGGTGGGTCCTTCCTCTGCCATCCAAGCTATTGCTCGAGCTACCGACCGAGTGCCAAGACTGCAGCAACACCCGACTCTGGCATGAGTCACGTTGGATTCCGCTGTGTCATGACACCGACCATGCGCCAAAATCAATCGCAGCAGACACCCCAAGAGACGACGGCGCCTTCAAACTAAGTGCGGTGTAGAGTCGTCGGGCAGCCTCGTTAGTGATCAGCCGCTGGCGGATGCTCTTCGAGATGCCGAACCGGTTCGCCAGTTTGGTGAACGCGGAAGATGATCAATCGCACACCCTCTTCGCCGGTGGTCGCACGATGCCAGGCGCCGTACGGCACGTGGTTCACCCGACCAGGTAGGCCGACCATCGACGAACCGTCTCGAAACTCGATTTCGACGCGGCCTGCAAGGTAGTAGTGGAAGGTCTCAGATGGATGCCAGTGCCACTTGCCGGTCATGTTCGGTGGACTCTCTACGGAGGAGATGACAACCTCGCGTCCGGGCGCAATTTGCTCGGCCAACGCCTGTTGTTGCAGTATGTCCACCTGCCGTGTTGTGACATTCGTAACAGCGCGGTTAGCTGTGCAGCCGACGATCGCCTGGGCGAACACAATGGCCACAATGAGCCCGATGACGGATCGCGAATGAGGGACATCTCTGTTCATGGGGTGTCTCCATGCGCCATCATATCAGCCGAGCTACTTATCGAAGCCGGCCGCTCTGAACATGCGATGATGAGTAGGCATAGCTAGCACCTACGGGGCTTTACAAACACATCTTCAAGTATTTCCGTCACCTCTGGTCTATAAACCAGCATGACGTGATCGCCAGCAAGAATGCGGGTATCACCCCGCGGCGGAATAACCTTGCCGCCGCGAAGCACCACAACCACCGTGGCACCGGCCGGCAAAGCTAACTCCTTCAAGGTTCGACCATCAGCCCCTGAGTGCGCTGGCACGAGAAAGGTCTTATTGAGATGCTCAAGATCACCTCCGGTCACGATGTCAAATTCAACCGCAGGCTCCACTGATTGACCGGCCTTCATGTCAAGCCAGCGTGTCACTGGGCGAACCAAGAAGCCAGGAATAAAACTCCCTACGACGACC
>CALCOW010000088.1 GCA_937899935.1 uncultured Phycisphaerae bacterium | reverse complement strand
TCGCCAATCCTGATGGAATGACACGAACAGCCACAGAACTGCCAGGCTACCTTGTGGCTTATACAGCCAAGTACGTGCTGGTCTACGCAATGGATGAAAAAGCTATCGAGACATGGACCTTGCGCATTGAAGATACAGCGACCCTGCCAGATGACTCTCGAATAACCTTGGTGTACAGCAATGGCGAATTCAAAATCACCTGCGTAGACCGCGATGCCATCCTCCTGGAAAGCGTTCAATGCGAGCAAGAGTCAATCATGATCAACGCCCTTCTTCTTCCCGGCGCGTCAATTGCAATTCGCCCACAACACGCTCCACCATACGAATTCACGATGCGAACAACCCGACAATATGACATTGTTTGTCCTCGCGCTATCGGATCAATCCGCTACAGCAGCCTTGAGGAAATGTCAGATCATAAGGAAAGACATCTTCGAGGTATTCGGCGACGTACGATCGCTCGACTCAAGAACCTAGCCAAATAATGCCAAGCATTCGACACCACACTACTTTATGGTTGATGGCCACTTGCATCACAATGCTCTTGCTGGCTGCGTGCGCTCCAACATACGTACCTATGAAGGTCAAAATTCGCGAAAGCACCAGCAAGCAACCTGTTCAGAAGGCGCCTGTTCTGGTTCGCCAAAATCAGTTTTTCCTGCCATTTCCACCTTATGACACGCTGCCATTCTCGCTCACCACCTTTCAGCGGCCCGGCAAGACGGTTCATGGAACCACTGATGCCGAAGGAGGCATTGCATTTTCACAGGTCACCAGCGGCCCGGCACAGATCATTGTTTTCAATGAGCGAGGCCAAGCACAATCTTTTTTCGCTGATCATGCAATACCAGATACATGGATGCCTATGGGCGGAAGCGTCTTCCCTGATGTGTATGAGATTCAAATCATCACTTCGGCATCGATGCCAACCACGCCACCGCAACCAGGACCCTCTCTAAAAGAAGCTCCTGCACCACCACCTGCCAAGCCCGCGGTCACGCCAACTGGATGGTGATTAGCCAAAGGCAACTGAAACAATGGTGGTGTCGTCAGCCAGTTGAGGACGCTCCGCAAATGACTGGAGCCGGGTAATAATGGTTTCGATATCCTGAAGCGGCGTTCCATTGCCTGAAACAATTTCAACCACCTGACTCATGCCAAACTGATTGCCGTTGAGGTCTGGCTGCTCGACCACGCCATCACTGAACAGAATAATTCGCTCTCCTGGAACAAGCTCCGTGACATGGCTCTTGTACTGACTCTCTTCCTCAATACCCACGAGCAATCCGGTGGGTCGATCTGGTATCCAAACGGTGCCATCAGCACGACGCCGGAGCCAGTGCCCATGGCCAGCGTCTACATAGGAAAGATGACTTGATGCAACATCAATAACCCCTACCCATAGGGAAAGAAACCGATTCAAAGCAGAACGCTGGGCAACGTATCGGTTCAACTGGGTCACCGCCTCACCTGGATCACCATATCGAACGAGCGTCGCATGAAGAAAAGACTGTGCCGCTGCCATGAGAATCGCGGCGCCTACACCTTTTCCACTCACATCACCGACCAATACAGCAACACGATCATCCGGCAATGAAACGAAGTCAAACAGATCCCCTGAGGCATGCCGCCCAGGCCGCATCATTGAAGCATAGGTGAGCCCGTGAAGAGAACCTTCGTCAGCCGGTGTCATGAACTGCTGAGCTTCTCTGGCCGCCGCAAGATCGACTTCAAGACTTTTCTGTCGCCTCTCCAGTTCGAGGCGTTTAAAATTGGCCATTGCCAAACCCAATATTCTGGCAACGGCCTGGCAAAACCCCATCGCATCTGACAGAACTTCTGACTCTCTACCGCGAGCATCAAGATACAGAAAAGCAGCCACAGAGCTTCCGATATGCACTGGGGCGCAGAGTGCCGAGTGAATATTGAGATCAGCGATGCTCTGACCGTAGTCCATCGCACGATCGGCCATCATGCAGGCCATGTGTCCACTCGAGGCCTCCTCGAGCAACGAGCGACTGAAGTCGAAAGAGCCGACATCACTGCGTCCATCAGAATCGTAAACGCCAAGGACAGTCACTTTGCCCTCACGGTTCGCCGCGGCGACAAGCGCCGCTCGATGATAACCACTGCCTTGGACCGCATCTTCTGCTGCCACACTGGCCAGTTCGTTCACATTCTCTGCTGCGTTGATACGGGCGGCACAATCAATCAACCGTTCAAGTCGATGTTGCGCCAGGCTTCCCAATTGATCATCTTTAACCCGTTCAACCCGAATCTGATTACTGGTGCCGTCTTCAGTTGGCTTGGCACTGGTCTGCAATTCAGGATTGACGATGATACGAAAAGTCCAAGGGCCAATAAGACAAAGATCATCTTGGGCAAGCTGAGCAGGCTCTTTCACTGGCAAACGAACGCCATTGAGCTCAATGCCATTTCTCCCACCTAAATCACTGATATACCAGACACGATCTCGGCAGTACATCTCTGCGTGCTGACGCGAGACCGTCTGGTCCATCAAGGTCACCTGACAGTCTTTGGCTCGACCAATCACAGCTGGAGAGGCAGGTGACACGTGAATGGGATCAATATTGGGGCCATCAATGGCCTCAAGAATAAGATCGGAAAGTGGCGTTGTTTCGTTACTGACGCGTTCCATAGTGGGGATTCACCTGTCGTGCACCAAGTGTAACACAGGACCCCTGGAGCGCAATAAAAGAGCCGCCACCAAACCGGTGACGGCTCCTCTGATTAAAACTCATTTCGACGATGTCTTATGGGGTTTCGGCGCCCTCATGCATCTGGAAGAACATCATGCCGCCACCGCCACCGCCAATATCATCCGTGTTGTAGATATGCTGAGCATTCATGACACGCTCGATGATCTCATCAGCTTGAGCCAAATGGGCCTGCGTGTACGCATCGATACCAGCCCGCCCTTCCGCTCTTCGAATCTTGCCCTGAAGCTCAAGGAGTTGCATGCGACTCAGATTCGATATTGGCTGAGCAGCCGGGCCACTCAGGCCGCCGGGCATCGCCAAATCAACCATCCGTTCGAGATGACGCCGCTGCAGATTACGCCGCAAAGACGAGATCATTGGCTTGCGTTCCGAGAAGTCACCTCGAGGTACGTCATACACCTCTGACCATGCATTCTGACTGACCTGCCCAATAATCTCAGGCAACGTCAAGGTGTCTTCTTCAGCAGGCAAACGGAATTCGTTGTCATAGACACGATTGAGAGTGCCAGGATTCAACAACATCGAAAGTGTTGCACCTTGGATGGAGCCAATACGATCGTGCACCGGATATGGTGGATCATCAAACAACTGAGACATACCACCTTCGTCATACCAACGATCAAGTGTCATTTTTCTGAGAAGTTCAGGAGATAAGCCGTAGGCTTCATCTGAAAAACTGTTGTCCATCATGAACTGCAGGGCACGACGCTGCTGGTCAGCCTCCACAGGAATGATCGGATCTACTTCGTTGGGATCACCCTTCTTGTTGCGATGAACATAGGTGCCGCCCACCCAATTCGAGGCGGTGCTGATTGCTTGAGTATGTCGGCGCAGGAGCATGTCATAGGCCTTACGTGCCTCTGCCCAGCTTTCGCCATCCTTCACCATGCGATCAAGAATTTGGCCGCGCAGTTCCTGGACGAGCCGCATTTGCGAATCTGCATAATCCAATGGATTCTTGCCCAGGTCGAAACGCCTTGCACGAGGATCTGGTCCCCAAGCATCTTCGTCAGTGCCATAAACCAGCATTGGTTCAGTGCCGCGCGAGGCCACCTCTTTGGGGTTGCCATTGCCGTAGCCATACTCAATGGCCCAGTAGTCATAAGGACCAATGGTCACCATCGTGAAATCACCCTGCTCTGGTCCATCATCCATATTGATATTGACTGGAAGATAATCCATTACTGAACCAGACAATGCCTGGCCCTGAAGTTCACTGGAGTTCATTTCACTCACGTCATAAATAGTCGAAGCCTTGAAGTTATGTCGCAGGCCAAGCGTATGTCCCACCTCATGCATGATGACTTCTTTGAGCAGCGGCCCAATGAACTCTTCCGGCACACCGTCGAGCATAATAATCTCGACCTCTTCCTCTTTCGGTTCTGGTGCTGTTGGCGCCGCTTCCTTGTCTGTATCTTCCTCGTCAGCTTTAGCAGTCTCGTCTGCTGAAGTCTCTTCGGCATCATCTGCCTTGGTCTTCTGCTTCTTCTTGCCTGGCTTCTTCTTGTCTTGCAGCTTGCGAGCAATCAGTTCCGCATCGAGGCGAACCAGCGCCATGTCCATGGCCTTGACCGCGGCATGCTGACAACTTCCATTCACCTGGCTTATTCGGCAGCCCAAACCATCAAAGTTGTCATCGCCAATCAGCTGCTGATCAATCGAAGCAGCCGGATGTCCAGCAAAAGCGAGCGCTTCCTGTTTTGCATATTGACTCTTCAAAGCACGGCGGACATCTTGTCGACGCGCTGGGGAGGCCAAGAGAATGCGAGGATCGTAATCTGGATGTTCAGCCAACCACGCAAGGGTCTCGGGGCCGAAGCCTTCCATGACCGCTTGCGGGACCATGTCTTCCCATGTTTTTACCCATCCAGTGAGGAAGCCCTCATCCATCACGATATCGGCATCGAGAATCTGGCCGGTCTTTGGGTGAACTCGACTTGGTCCAATCGCAAAGCCCATGTCACCATTGGTCCAGAGCACATAGTTGTACCGGGCATCTTCAGGATCTTTTTCCATATGGGCGCCCGTTCGGGCATCCTGTTGGTAGACCTCAATAGCGTTAATGATGCCAACTTCCTCGAACGCCTTGTTCCACTCCAGGACGCCATCTCGCACCCAGCGTCGATAACGAACTGGCACGGTGTTCTCAAGGTAGAAAACGATTGGCTCTTTTGGCGGGCTCATCCTCAGTGAAGGATCTGCTTTTTCCAGCTTCCATCGGTTGATGTAACGTACCCAAGGGTCGTCTGCGGTGACATCACCGATATCACGGTGTGTGGTAGTGAAATATCCAACGCGCTCATCGGCGGCGCGCGGCTTATAACCAGTTGATTCGGGCAGTTCTGCCAGCGAATAGTAGATCGTTCCAAATTGACCACCAGCCAGCGGCATTTCGAACGCCAGCTCTACGTTTTTGGGAAAGCTCTTGGCCTTTGCAATCTTTGCGAGGCGCGTGTTAGCCCCCACTGTTCGACTGCCAAAGAAGAGACTCGATCGCCCTACGAGCAAGTCTGTCAAGTTAATGACTGGGCCACCGCCCGGTCCGGTGGTGACGATAGGCACATCAGTAATCACCCGATCTGTGTGCACCCTGCGCAGTCCCGTTCGAGACTCATCATCGCCTGTGGTGCGTACGCCATAGTTAGGCTGGACCAGCGCCAAGCGATTGCCGAAGCGCTTCCAGTAGGCGTAGAGATCGCCACCCTGCACACCCGACTCGGGTACACCTCCAGCAATCGTGTACGCAAGAAATACTTTCTTACTTGCATAATCACGCGGCAACTCAGCAAGAACTTCGCTGTCCTTGGCATTCGTGTAGAGCGTATACATTCCTTTTTTACCATCTGCGGTTGAAACCACTTTGGTAAAGCCCTTAGACACTTGGTCGAAACTTGGGAAATCTTGACCACTCGCTCGGCGTCCACCAGAAACTGGTGCACCAGCAATGAACGCTTCAGTATTGGTTAGTTCAACTGGCACTGCCGCCGTTGGCTCATTGGCCGTCGCGGCAAGAAGTATTCCAGCACTCATGGCGGACACACCTACCATTGCGAAAGTTCCAAACTGACGGATCCTATTCTTGTCTGCCATTTTGCTCTGGCTCCTCCTGATGTCATGAGTCTCGATCGTTCTAATCAAGACGCCTATGGTCCACTTGATATTGCCCTGGACGTTCGTTTTTGTAGCTCTCAGACCTACCGCCAACCTGTGAAGGCGAAGGCCCATCCTCTTCATTACTACCCCAGTGGGCCCCCTGCGGTTCAATGCTTGAGGTCCATGGATCTATCTTCACTCAACCCAGCCATCGACATTCTACGGCCCCAATGCCAGTCTACCTGTAAAAAAACCGGCTTCTCGGACATCAAAACCATCTCACGGCACCAATATTTGGCCTCAAGGCAT
>CALCOW010000087.1 GCA_937899935.1 uncultured Phycisphaerae bacterium | reverse complement strand
TTTCTGATCCGTCTGATGCCGTTGTTCTTGAGGATTCTAAATCTTTTCTTTGCCGTGGTTGCCGTGCTTCGGCTTCGATTTTCGATCCGTCAGTGAGTAGAACGGTCCCTAAGTCACCAGTTTCGTCTATCCGAATCTCTGCAACGTCGCTCTCGGCGATGTCCACAGCAACAGTCTTTTCCTCATTGCGCTCTGAGTTGGCGGCGACAGGAGATCTCTCCTCAAGGGTTGTCGTTGTTTGTGTCTTGTCGACGGTGTCGACACGTAAATCTTCAACTTCGATCTTGTCTACGACGATGCTGCTTACTTCAATTGTCCGCGATGTGACGTCGTCTGCAACTAACAGTTCAGGCGATTTCTCGATGGCACCCAGACGTTCTTCGACTGGAATCGATGTAGGTACGTAGGTGTCAACTATGCCATCACTGTCCACGACCACATCGACTCTTTTGTCGCTGCGGGGAATTTCCACGACCTTCACTGTCTGTTGTTGGTCGTCGACGTTTTCGACCTTGGTGCTGGTCTCGGTTAACTGAACCGATGTTTGCGATTCAGGCACAGCCACTATTTGAACTCGTTCAGTGGTTGTCGCGATTGTCACTGTCGCTTCGGTTTCTTCTGCAACGTCAACAGCAATTTTGAGACCAGTTAGTTCCTTGAGAAGGTCGGGGTCGGGTGGAACCTCAACTTTTATTGTTGCTTCATCAGAAACAACAACCGAACCAGCCCCAGCATCGGTGAACACAGAGAGCTTCGCAGAGCCACTCTCCACTGTTAATTCAGCGGTTTCAGCCCACTCCACCAACACCACATCAGTGCGCTGAGACCCTCGATCAAGTGGAGCGCCACGAGTGACTGCTATCACCCCGTCACTTCCAGGAACCGCCGACTCCCCATCGAGCACACCATTAGCACTCGTTAAAGTCCAGTTCCTTGTGCTACTCGAGATCGCTAAAAGCTGCTTAACACCTGTTCCCGAACCCTTAAACGGTTCAGGAAAAGGTGCTTCACGAACAGACAACGGAGTGAGATCCATCAAACCGCTACCACCAGTCCACGCATCAGGATCATTGCTCTGATCATCTGCGAAATACGAGAACCGCCACTGATTCGCCTGAGTATCGACCTCTATATATCTTTGCTCACCAGGCCAATTCGGGTCATACACATAAACCACACCACGACCCTGGTCATCTACATCCACTGCATAGGGCAACACACTGTGCCCACCAACTTTGGAATACACCCCCAACGTGTACTGCTCAGCCAACGGATCAACCAACGACGACTGTAACTCAGCAACTATCGAGGCCACCGAACGTCCCCGCCACTGCTCAGTTGCAGTAATGACATCCCCAAGAAACTGAGTGGCGAACAATCGAGCCAACCGATGCTCAACCTCGCTCGTCAACGCCAACAACCCCGTTTGGGGATCAGTGCCAACTAAGAAACGGTCCACACTCGCAACCGTCATCCCCTCACACACCCCGTATTCCATTGATGACGCGACCATTTCAATCCACTCCGCAGCAGCAGGAGTTGGCGTACACGCACCCTCAGATTCGACACACACCGCAGCATCACCAAAAAGGGTCACAGCATCAGCGACGTTGAAACGTCCAGACTCAGAAGCCGCATAATTACCAAACGCCCAACCATGACGACCAACATCAAAACCCAACGACTCCGAAGCCTCTTCAGCTGCGACAACAGAAGAAGCAGCCTCGATAGGAGGCGGAGATGATCCGCCGCAACTCGCACACAACAAAACCGTTGCCAACAATGCTTTGGTAACCCCAATGATGCGAATCACACCCATACGGTTATCACACACTGACTGATACGACGTCGACACACAACACTGACGTACAGTCGTAAGAGTTCTATGTGAAGGGTGTTTGGGTGTCTGAGAATCTATGGCAGCTAATGGCTGCGTTATTGGCGATGCGATGGTTTGACCCCAGCGCCTTATCAGGGCTCGCTCTTATTTCGTTGTCTCTCGGCGTGCTGGCGTTCTTTGTTTACGGCCTCGTGTGTAAAGGGCTTCGCCGGCGCTCGGCTTTATCGAAGGTTGTGGTTGGTGCGCTTGGCTTTCAGGTGTTTCATTTTTTGGAACACGGACTGCAGCTTGGGTATTGGTTTTTCAATACAAAGCAGAAGCCATGGCTTACGCCTTGGGCTCAGACGGGAGTTGACGGTCTCGCGTTTTGGTGTCAGATCTGGCCAGGGAGCGGCGGAGCAGAACAACGAGGCGCAGAGTTACTGCATCTAGTGGGGAACACTATTTTCCTGGTCGGTGTTTTGGCGCTTTTTGTGCTGGCTCGAGAAACGGGAACTCGGAACCGTTCAGCTCAGGGTGCCGTGTTGTTTCAGGGCCTTCATTTTCTGGAACACTCTTTGCTTACGGCAACTGTCTTCGCTACGGGTACAGGCTGGGGAGCGTCAACGATGTTCGGTAGGTGGAGTGGAAGTGAACTCTCTTCACATCGCGTCTGGTGGCATTTCACGGTAAACGGAATAGCAACTGCGATTGCGCTGTCTGCATTAGTTGCGGTGATGCGAAGCGGCGGACTTCCGAGCATTAGTAAGGTCAAATCGCAGAGTGCTCCCATATCGTTGAGGCGTTTTTTTGCGTTGTCGTTCCTGGGGTTGGCAGCTCTCCAAATTTTTCCCTTTGTCTTGGGCTCAGTAGCTGGTGACCCAGCGCCAAGAGTCCGTAATCTGATGCTGCTAGATGTGTTGAGCCCTGGCGCTTGGTGGCACCTTGCAGACCCTTATGTCCTAATACCTGTTTTGTTGTTGGTAGCAATGTGGAGAATGCCCAAGCACGTTCTGCTGTCGTCAAGCGATTAACCAGAGGAGCCCGTATCTATTCATATGAATACGACGGCTGGGGCGCCTCGACACTGGTAAGGCGTCTCCTGCCGTAAGTCGGTATGCAGGTTGCTGAATGCTGACTGAGGTTTACTCGAAGCCTGCTGCTGCGCAGGTAATGCCCTCTGGAATTTGGATGACGCCGTGGGGGTGCCGACAGATCTCACCCCAGGTCATAGCACTCATGTCATCTCGCCCGTTGATAGCGTCTAACACGCCGCGGCCCACAAGCCCTAGACCACACTTCGAAGGAGCGGAAGCGCTACCGACCGAAAGGACTTGAACCTGCAGATTGTAGGGACCTAACGGATGTGAGTTTCGCATGGCCTCGATTCGGCTGGGGCAGATATCGATGTCAGTAAGAATTGCCTGTTGCCTAGCTATGAGTTCTGCTGATGGCTCTCCTTCTCCAGCGATAACCACTAGTTGAATTAGAGCAGTGATATCGCGTCTTTCATCATCTGAATCATCGGGCGCCCCTTTGAGAAGTCCTGGAGGTGTAGAAGGTAGGAGTAAATCTTCCAAAGCCCCCTTGGCTAGCTGATCCTTCTTAGGTTTCATCGATTCCAATGCGGCTAATAAATGGGCCTCATTCTCGGCGATGATAGCTCTCGAGTTGGAT
>CALCOW010000086.1 GCA_937899935.1 uncultured Phycisphaerae bacterium | reverse complement strand
TTTAACTGAGATTGGGTGCCCGCTTTACCAAAAATGGGTGTCCGATAACAGTGGCCTTAACTGACTTTGAAAGAATCATTTATCACTGCAGGCTTGTAGTTGCTAGACGGGTTCTATTAGACTACTCGTCGGCTGGTTCAGCCTCAGTGGAGTTCTGGGGCAGGATGAGGCCTCGTTTTCGGGGAGTTTATGAAGATGAGTGTATTTCGTTATCACGTAGTGGCCGTTGCCTTGGCAACCCCTTTGGCCTTCGCCAGCTTTGCTGAGGCAGATTCAATTGAATTTACCAGCGTGAGTAATAGCCTTGAGGCGGTCGCGTTCATCAATCCGTTTCAAAATGATGCTGATGCATCGGGCGACATCAGTAATAACCCATGGACAGGAACTGCGAACGCTCAAATAGGCACGAGCAGCCAGGGCGAAGTTACTGCGAATGGCACAGGCAGTTCCTCTTGGAATGGGAACAGTTTTCAAGCCTCCCATACAAACACTACAAGCGTTCCAAACGATATAGCTGAGGAGCTCTACGCGAAGGCGAGTTCAGAAGTGTCTGCAGTGTTTACGGCTTTGGAAACGACCAGCTACCAACTGATCGTCACTATCACTGCTCAAAATTATATTGATAGTAGTGATCAGGTCAGTGGCAACTTTAGTCTTCAATCGACAGGTGCGATCCTTCATGATTGGTCGGTGAACAGTGGATCATTTTCCGGATCTGCAACCTTCACGTTTACGGGATCAATCACTGCTGGTGACTCTTTTGTTCTGATGACCTCAGCTTCGAGTGATCTCGATCCTTTTGATGCCTTGACTGGCCTTGATTCAACTGGACTGGCGTCCTTTGACTTAAGCTTTGTCACAGCAACGGCGATTCCATTGCCAGCAGCAGGCTTCATGGGCCTTGCAGGTATCGGTGGATTGGCAATCAGTCGCCGCCGTCGTCTTGCCTGAGAAGTTTGCTGAGCAATCACATACCTCTGATTACATAATCAATACGTCGCCCAAGCCCAATGGCTTGGGCGTTTTTATGAGGGTCTCTGGGCCCGCATTCAAGAGCAGCGCGCCGTGGCTTCGGCCCCTCTTTCGGAGGGCTCAGGGGTGATCATGGCCAACCTGGGGTCTGTCGCCGGACCAGCAACGGACTGTGATTGCGGCTGGCGGGGTCATTTTGCGTCTTCTTGCAAAATCCGGCCCGAACGGGCAGCCAAGCCACCGACACCTCATAGATGCAGTACCTGACCCGCTTTGGGGGCTGGATAAGGAAGTTACGGTGATGCTGCGGAAAGGGGCTCGATCCCTAGAAGGGCCTCAGAGTAGTTATCGGACATTCAGATTTGGTTTGGGTGGACCTCTGGGCTCAGAATTTGAGCGGAATCAGTAAAAAACCACACCAGTGCCGATTCTCTGTGGTAGCCTTGTCTACTCAAGCGGAGGAATCTGTGGTCCTAAAAGAGGGGGCGCCGGATTCACAGCGCAGTGATAGCGCCTCAATTGGTGGGCGCCTGGGTTTGGGTTAGGGAAGAGAGAGAAGAGAAGTGCGTTTAGGGATGCCACACAGCATAAAAATTGGATTAGCGGGGCTGCTTGCTCTTGGCTTGTCAACTTCACTCGCTTCAGCAGACTTGCTGAACTTCGAAGACGCTGCATTCGAAATCACTTCCTCCGCAAGTATCGGCCCTGATCAGTCGTTTGACAATGACAGTCAATCAGGTGATCTGTCGACTGGAAATCCATTCGATCTGTCAGTCACTTCATCCGGGTCGCTTGGCATTTTCACAACCAGCGGCAGCGCCCAACAAATGACATCCTGGAGTGGTAATCAAATCTCCACATCTGGGAGTTCTTTGGCTGATTTGCTTCCGAGTAGCGGCGGCGAGTTCGTTTGGGACAGTACTGCTAGTAGTACGTCATTGTTTGAATTCTCAACCAGCGCGGACGTGGCTTATTCACTGTCCGGGATTATTACTGGCAACACTGCGGGATACATGTTGCTGACTAATGAATCAACCGGCGCCGAGCTTCATTCAGTGACCGCAGCCGACGGATCTTTTGATTTCACTGGTATCTTGGAAACTGGCTTTGATTACAGTCGGTATCAATGGCTGGCTCAAGCTCTGATGACTTCATTACAAGTGATGCGTCAAGCTTTGATGTGACACTGACCGTGGTGCCAGGGCCAGGAGCGCTTGGGCTGCTCTGTATGGCAGGTGTCTTCCGATCACGCCGTCGAAGAGCCTAATCAACTACAAACGTTCATAAGATCAGAGGGTATTCGCCTGTATTGCGATTGTTTTCTGCTGTGCGCTGAGCACCTTCGTCCGATTTGAATACACCTTCAACTTTTATCACACGTGTATTTTGCTATCGGACACCCATAAAAAATTTAACACGCACCGACCTTCAGAAGATGCTTCTAAGTTTTTGCTAGGGGTCGATTTGGGTATATCGTTCAGTGTCGTTAATTACAGGTGCGACGGTGGAAGCGAGGATACGAAATACCAATGAGTATGGATGCCGATCTGGCACCAAAGATGCCCTTGTTGCACTCATGTAAAGAGGCTTAGGGGTAAAATCAAAGAACAGTGATGTCGGGGGATTTCACATGAAATTGAAGAAGAGTGTTCAGTTAGTGGTAGCGACGACTGCGTTGGCAGTCAGCTCAGTTGCGTTGGCGGATAACATTCATGTGTCCAACGCTGAAATGTACATTGATTCGTGGGCAGCCTTAGGCGCCTGGGGCCATGATTACCAAGAGGACTGGACTGACCAAAGCAGCAATCCTTGGAATAGTGCGGTGCAATCCGAGGACCTTGGTTGGACTGGGTTTACAGAAGCCTGTGCGGTGCAGGATACTGGCTGGGATGGAATGGCCATAAGCTCTTTTGGCCTTGGTCATGGTCACTTTGCTCACTGGGCTGACGGTGGTGAAGCGCCCCCAGAAGAAGACAATGAAGGTTGGTGGCAAGCCGACGCTCAGTCGATACTCAACGTAAAGTTTGATGCAGTGACAAATTCCAACTTCCTTCTTGAGGTGACTTACCTGTCCACACTCGGTCACACCTCAATTGGTGCTGGGCGATCAGTTGGCTATCTTGAAGATGTCACCAGTGGTGTGATGCTCGCAGAGTGGGATGCGACTGATGGAGTCAATTTTCAGTCTATTAGCGGCAATCTGATTGCTGGCCACGAATCCAAGTTGTTTGCGC
>CALCOW010000085.1 GCA_937899935.1 uncultured Phycisphaerae bacterium | reverse complement strand
AGGATCGTAGTACATGACTTCTCCTGCAAGTCTGTCCGCAACATGCGCTCCACCCAGGCCAATGTCATTGATATCTAATGGCGCAGCAATCTGTTGTTTAATCACTGAGTCGTAGGGTGTGCCGGTGATGTGCTCCATCACCAAACCAAGAATCGTGTAGCCCGCATTCGAGTAGTCATATGACGATCCTGGTGGCTGAACGAGTTTCTGAGAGATGACATAGCGCACGAGGTCCATGTTGTTGGGTCGTGAATCAAGTTCCAGAGTCTTCATCAGGTGATCTTCCTGGAACATGGGGTCTGGCCCATGCTCGCGATGACCAAACCCTGCTGTATGTTTGAGGCAGTGTTCAATCGTAATGTCGCGGAGTCTTGGATCTACTTCTGGCGATCGGATCAGATCGGCCATACCAATCACATCAAATGGATTGTCATCTAAGGACAACTTACCCTGCTCGACGAGCTGCATGATCGCCACGGCAGTAAATGGTTTTGTGATGCTGGCAATTCGAAATCTCGACTGAGGCGTTACAGGAACCTCCTGATCAACATCAGCCCATCCATATCCCTGTTCATAAACAATTCTTCCATCGACGGCGACCCCCACCGCCGCACCAGGCACGCCATGGCGGTACAAAAAGTGGCGCATTTTGGATTCGAGTGCTTGGGTTACTTCATCGATCGTATTCTGTGAATCTTGCGACGATTGATCTGGCGCAGCAGATACCCGGATGGCCAGCAACAATAAGGCGCATAGTAGACAAACATGTCTCATAGCGTGATCTCCTTGTAGGCACCATCTTACCAAAGCACAGATCTTCTATCCGTCGAGTATCTCTGGTTCATCCATTGATGATCGGTATCGACTATAGCGAGGTCGGGTATAGCGAGGTCTGGTACAACCAACGATCATCAACAGCCCCACATTCGGGACACTTCGGATCGGCCTCATCTTTCGAGATCAGTACATGACGACATGACAAACAGACCCGGCCATCATTCTCTTCAAGGAGCTTTGCCAGCTTGGTAGCCTGCAATTCTGAGAAGCCAGAAATAAAACGAAGCCATGCTGCCGGCTTTCGTAGCCAGATATTGACAATATTGAATATAAGAAAAACAGCAATAGCAATGATCACTGCCACTCCAACGTTGCCAGCAAATACGAAAAAGACAATGACCGGAATGCTAATCAGAGAGCACTTAAACAACGGGTCCGAAAGAAGATCGCCTAAATGTCGGAAGGTAAATTCAAAAGCAAGTCTGTAAGACTTTGTCTTTGAGCTACTGGCCCAGGTATGAGGTCTCCTTGCAATGATCTGAACAGTCATACGAGATGACATCGCTACCAAGGGCAAGACGACAAACAACAGACGCAGGTATACTCCCGTGACACCATCAGGGTCAGGAAGAAATTTATCTGGCGACCCTACCAAGGCGAGTGCAAGACCCACGTATACAAAGATTAACATCGAAGGCACAGAATATATAAATCCCAGATAACTGAGAAATAAAAGCCATCGAGTGATAACCGGCTTGGCTGGTGTCATTGTGGTGGCCACTTCGCCCTACCCTCGACTGGCTTGCCACACTCAGAACATATTTGTGTGTCCATACTCGCCC
>CALCOW010000084.1 GCA_937899935.1 uncultured Phycisphaerae bacterium | reverse complement strand
GCCATGGTGCCTTCGACTGGACCGTGGTGCCAGGCGGCAATCTGCTCTATCTGAGTCAATGCAAGAAAGACCTCTTCTTGTGGAGCATCAATCTTGATGGCATGCCGTAATATGAGATTCATGGGAAAACCCTTCATTATTCAACACTGAAATTGACAATCGACATGGTATCAAACAGCTGTTCTTCGATCTTGGAAGCGCAAGCGGGTCGTACGGAATACGCACCCCAGAAAAGCAGATAGAATCTCATGCGGGTGTTGGCCTGCCTGGCCATCAACTGCTCTTCGCTAAGGATGCCTTATGAGTCATATGTCCAAACTCATCGTACTAATTTTACTAGTGACCGCTACAGCACTCATCGCAGGTGGATGCGCCACCGCTCAAAACAAACTGCAACCAGTTTTACTGCCCGTCAATGGGCCCGTTTCTGTTGTTTTAGACTCATTTGCAGGTGACGTCAGGATCGTGGCTGACCCCGATGTGACAGAAGCAACCGTTACGGCTACGACTCAGGCATTCCATAGTCTTACACGAATGGATGAGGCCGCTGCATCACTGGCAAACATTCAGTTCCATGCCGTGCTGGTTCCAGCAGATGTCGGGCAAGCTATTCAAGTAACAACGACCAGTGATGATCCAGAAGATCACCATCAAGGCGTCAATATAACGATCATCGCACCCAATATCGATGGCGTTCATGTAAAAACAAAGCGCGGCAGTGTTGTGCTTGATAATATTCGTGGCCAGGTTGATGTCACAACAAATGATGGTGATGTTTCAATACTCACCACTCACGCCATGTTAAAGCCAGTCAAAGTACTGAATGTGAATGGGGACATTATCTATCGTGTACGAGGCGAATCGGCGGGTAAATTTGATTGCGAAGCTATCAATGGTTCGGTTAACTTCTATGCTCAACACTCGCAAGCAACTGTTCATCGAAATTCAGATCACGATTCACTTGTGGCAACACTGAATGATGGTACAAATCCAATACTGCTTCGCACGGTCCATGGTGATATAAGTGTCTCAGTATCGAGTGATCCTCGAGACGTTGGGCTTCAATTGTTTCACTAAAAATTGCGACTTACGATGCCCCGCGAGCTTCATGATCACTACTTCAAGATGGCCAAGCGTGAGGGCTATCTTGCACGCGCTGCCTATAAGCTCATTGAGATAGATGAGCGCCGACGCCTCTTCCGAAGCGGACAATGCGTTATCGACTTCGGTTCCTCGCCCGGATCTTGGCTTCAAGTTGCCTCTGGAAAAGTCGCGCCTGGCGGACATGTGGTTGGTGTTGATCTCACCGCAATCAACCACAACTTTCGCGATGATAATGTCACCTGTCTTGTTGATGATGTGCTCACGATGGCACCTGAGACCGCCTTAGGGGCACTGCCACCCTCAGCTCGCCGTCCCCGCGCCTTTGCTGTCGTGCTTTCCGACATGGCCCCCAACACAACTGGTGATGCTGCTATTGATCACCACCGCTCCATCCATTTATGTGATGCCGTTTTAGGCCATTGCCACCAACTACTCATGCCCGGTGGCTCACTCGTAATGAAGGTTCTCGAGGGGGAAGCATTCCCAGATCTCTTGGGCCGTGTGCGATCCTCTTTTAAGGCGACCAAGGCATTCAAACCAAAAGCATCCCGGAGTGAATCGAGGGAGATGTACGTCCTTGCGTCAGATTATGCGGACAAGCCCACGCCTCCAGAGGCTCAGGCACTTCCACCGATGCCCAAGATGCCCACTGGCTGGGGCCCCTA
>CALCOW010000083.1 GCA_937899935.1 uncultured Phycisphaerae bacterium | reverse complement strand
TTGACAAAGTGCCACTGGAACAAGCTATCCCTTACGCAGCTGAAGATGCCGATGTATCTCTGCAGTTGATGAAGAAATTTAAGCCGCAAATTAAAAAGATGGGCTTGTCAGAACTCTTTGAAGAAGTTGAGATGCCATTGGTGTGGGTGCTTGCAGAGCTTGAATACAACGGCATCAACGTGGATGCAAATGAGCTCGATCGCCAGCGTGATCACCTCCAAGAGATGATCGATGGGCTCCGAAATGAAATTGCTGTTGCAGCGCCCTACCCATTCAATCCTGATTCGCCGAAGCAACTATCGGCGGCACTCTTTAATAAACCAACGGCAGAGCCACCAGGACTTGGACTCAAGCCAATTAAGCGAGGTAAAACTGGACCGTCAACGGATCAAGAAGTGCTCGAACGTTTGGGAAATTCCCCGGATGTGGAGACCCCGTTACCGCAACTCGTATTGAGTTATCGTCAGCTCACAAAGCTTGTTGGCACCTATTTGGTTTCTTTGAAAGACGCTATGAGTCCTGCTACTGGAAGGGTTCATGCTTCGTTTAATCAAACAGGAACTTCGACTGGTCGTTTGAGTTCTTCGGATCCGAATTTGCAGAATATTCCGATTCGTACCGAAGTGGGAAGAGAAATTCGACGAGCTTTCAAGGCACCCAAGGGGCGCGTCTTACTGACGGCAGATTATTCACAGATTGAGTTGCGAATTTTGGCACATCTGTCTCAAGATAGCGGACTCTTGGCAGCTTTTGAGGCTGGTGAGGATATTCACAGTGCCGTCGCCGCCGAGGTGTGGGATATCGCTATTGAAGAGGTCACTCCGGAACAACGTGATAGTGCAAAGATGGTGAACTTTGGCATTGTTTACGGCATTACACCGTGGGGCCTGGCGCGACGTTTAGGTCCTGATGCATCGGTTGAAGAGGCCAGTCGGATTATCGAAGACTATAAAGAACGTTTTTCTGGGATCACTGCCTTCTTAGATGACTGTATCGAGCAAGCTGAAACCAAAGGCTATGTTGAGACCATACTCAAGAGGCGGCGGCTCGTACCGCAGATTCATGCACGACATCCACAGCAAAGGGCTCTTGGTGAACGTATTGCTATTAACACCGTTGTCCAAGGGTCAGCTGCTGATCTCATCAAACTTGCCATGATTTCGCTTGAAGAGGCATTGCCAGACGCGTTCCCTGAAGCACTCATGTTGCTACAAATTCATGATGAACTCGTTTTTGAAGTGCCCAAGGGCCAGGTTGAGAAATTGCGTGATCTTGTTGTTGAGCATATGACAACAGCTTTAGATCTCGATGTGGATCTTGTCGTCGATGCCGCCTGGTCGCCTACATGGATTGATGCAAAGTAAGGCCAGAGAGCGCTTGCCAGCGTCCAATACAACCTTGCTTTTGAAGGATCTGTGATCCTGTCTTTTGACATCCTTTGAAATCAGAGGGATTGTTCTTGCGTGGTTGTCAAGTGCGGGTTAGAAATAGCAGTAGAAGGATATGGCTGAATTTGCTTGACGCCTGTCGGCATGGGGAGGAATACACGAGATCACCGAGAGCTTTGAGAGGCATTGGGTCTCTCTGTACGCGCGAAATGATTTGTCATTGGTGGTTTTGTAGAGATACAGCAAATGGACTCCTGACGGGGGTTGCTAGGCTTGGCCCTGCGGGTCTTGGGGGAGGGGCGGCTCGAGCTGACCCAGCCCAGGCGGCTCTCCGTCGGAGTCCTCTCCATCTATCTGGATGGAGAAAAACCGCATTGACCGTTCGAGGTTGGGGTTTCGTTGAGCCTGTCAACGGGGAGGGCGACTGGCACATTGAACCTCAGCCCGAGCGGCCAGGTTTTCTATGAAATCGTCTCAAGAGCACTCGCCCGCGACGGATCGCCTTGACCCCTGCGGGAGCGGTGTTAGATTTAACGCTTGATCCCGAGTTGGAGGTATGATTCCACTCGCTTGGGGCGGTAGCTCAATTGGTTAGAGTTCCGGACTGTCGATCCGGTGGTTGCGGGT
>CALCOW010000082.1 GCA_937899935.1 uncultured Phycisphaerae bacterium | reverse complement strand
ACTCACGTCTGGCATGAATTCACGTGCCCTCTGCACGAAATGTTCATATTGCTCAACCGTGTAGCCCCGGTTCATTCGCTTGAGTACGTCATTCGACCCAGATTGGGCTGGCACATGAAGGTAACGACAGATTCTTGGTGATTGCGCCATCACTGCCAATGCGTCATCACCGAAATCGCGAGGGTAACTGGTCACGAAACGCAGTCGTTTGATGGCAGGCACTTCCTCATGAATTCGCGATAGAAGATCTGCAAATGACGTCACACGCTCTGTGGCAGATTGCTGATGCCCCTTTGTGAAGGCACTGGCCCCAGGGCCAACCTGCGGTGCTTCCCCGCCAGACACAGTAAGTGCAACGCCATGAACATAGTGATAGTGATTGACCGTCTGGCCAAGCAAGGTCACCTCAATCACACCTGCGTCTGCAAGACGTTTGCATTCATCAACAATGGCCTCAGGTGGACGGTGAATCTCAGCCCCTCGCGTATGTGGCACCACACAGTACGTGCAGAACTTATTGCATCCGCGCGTGATTCGTACATAGGCCGTGCGACCTCCTGCTTCAGCACGCGATGGATCAAAAGCCCTCGACAGATCAAGTACTTCAAGCGAGTCTGTAGCAGCTTGAAGTGTGGCGCTACGACGGGCGCGATTCCCTTGCAACATCATTCGATCTGCTTCTTCAACAACCGCACCTTTAAGCGCGTTGTCAATTAACATTGGTACTTTGTCGAGCTCGGCGGGGCCACAAAGAAAGTCAATCTGGGGCAGCCGCTTAATCATCGCACTACCTTCCCGTTCAGCCATACAGCCAAGCACCCCAAGAACGACTTGACGACCTTCCAACTTCTCTTTTCCAATAATGCCGATCCGACTTGATGCCTTGTTCTCTGCCTGCTCACGTACCGAGCAAGTGTTGTAAAGCACCACCTCAGCTTGGTGCGGCTCAGTCACAAACTGATAACCCAAGGCGCGAAGATGGCTCTCGACCAACTCACTATCGAGCTCGTTCATCTGACAGCCGAAGGTCTGTAGGAAGACCTTTGGTCCCCCATCTGATTGTGCAGAATCGCCGATCATGATCCCTAATCCTAGCACGGTGCCCAAACCACACCTTGGGTGCAGAGAAAGTCGAGGCCTGCCCGATTCAAGGCCGATACACCCAGGATGATCCGGGCTGGACATGGACTGATTCTGGCTGTTTTGGCACTCCTCGTATTCGGGGTGGTCATGGTGACCAGTGCTGGCCTGACTGTCGGGCAGGAAACGCCACTGACGATCAAGCAGATTGTGTTGGGCAGAACCACCATTCTGGCCTTGGTCGCATTTACTGCCATGCTGATCGCGGCAGCCCTTCCCCTGAAAAGTATTCAAAGACACATGGGCAAGCGATCCATCCTGGTGTTGGTGACCTTCATCTTTGCCCTTCTCTTGCTGGTCTTTGTTCCAGGACTTGGTCGCACCGTTAATGGTGCAAGGCGCTGGATTGAACTGGGGCCCGTCGGATTTCAGCCAAGTGAAGTAGCCAAGTGGGCTTTGATCATCTTTATTGCATGGTTTGCTGCGCGAAACTTGAGTCAACTAAGTCGATTCACCTCCGGCAGTTTGCTGCCGATGGCCGTGCTGGCGCTCGCTTGTGGCCTGATCGCACTCGAAGATCTGGGCACGGCAGTGCTCATCGGGGTCACTGCACTGATCATGCTTTTGATTGCAGGTGCCCCCTGGAAGCACATTCTTGCCGTTGGACCAATTGCGATCGTGGGTTTCTTTGCAGCGCTCATCGCGAGTCCCTATCGCATTG
>CALCOW010000081.1 GCA_937899935.1 uncultured Phycisphaerae bacterium | reverse complement strand
CCCGCCGCATGGATCGGCATACTACTCATGATATTGCTAACGATGGTGGTACTCGTGATTAGTCTCTGGCCATCAAAGCGCAGCCATCAAGATTAAATCGAATATCAACGAGTAGCATAGCGAACATGATCATCACCTGATGTCGTGCTGTGTTGCACACGAGGATAATGAATCTACCCAAGGAGTATTACTATGTCATCGGAATCTTCAACCGCCGGACGGGCTGCTTCCGACCGCCAAAGCGCGCCGCATGATGCTTCGTGCCTTGCCAAAAAACCTCCCCGCAAGCGAAGACGTTGGTCAGGAATCCATGGCCTTCTTGTTCTGAATCTTGTGTTAGTGGCCGTGCTTGGTACAGTGCTTCTTGCGCCTCAGGCCATTGCACAATTTGGATCGCGTAGCACCTACGCACTGATATCCAGTCACATCAATGGCATGCAATCGGATGTCGTGTTTATTCTTGACACCGCCTCATCTGAAATGATCGCCATTAGTTATAACCCTCAAACCAATGCTATTGAACGCCTCGGTTACCGCCGACTTTCCTCAGACGGTGGGCGCGTTCGCTAGTTGAAGTTCGCCGCTGGAGAGCACTATGAACGAAACACAACAAACAACAAAAAAACAACACTCCATGAGCACCGCTGCTGCTGTTCTTTGGGGTTCCGCTTTCATACTGATTGCCCTGATCATCATCCAAGGCAGTGCCCTGACCAATAACACGGCTCATGCCGAGCTTGTCACCTCCATCAACGGTTACTCCATGTTGACCGGCTCCGCTGGCAGTGGCCCCAAGGAGCGGCCTCACGAACTGCTTTATGTCTCAGATGATCGTGATCAGACGCTGATGATCTATGAAATCAAAGATGCCCGGACGCAGCGAGGCATGAATCTCCTTTGGGCTGGACGGCTGCCACAGATGTTTGCCGCGGCTCGCGTGCCATGATGGCGGCAACGGTAGGCCAGTGGCCATAGGTCGATACAATGTCCGGATGGACCGACGTACGACAGATGCAGTAATGATCGAGCAGCGTGCTCAGGCGATGACACGCAGGTCTATCAAGACCGAGGCCAAACAAGCCGCTTTGAGACTTGCCATCGCAATGGTCGATCTCACCACTCTGGAAGGCAAAGATTCTCCCCAAAAGATCAAGTCCCTCTGTCGCAAAGCGATCAGCCCCTACGAAGGTTCTCTTGATCTGGACGTTCCCTCTGTTGCTGCGGTGTGTGTCTATCCATCTTTGGTGCCTGTGGCCATCGAGGCACTCGCGAACTCAACTGTCTGTGTAGCTTCGGTCGCCACTGGCTTTCCCAGTGGGCAGTACCCACTAGACATCCGACTCGCAGACGTCCAACAGGCCGTTCTCGATGGCGCTGATGAGATCGACATGGTGATCAATCGGGGCGCTTTCTTATCTGGAAAGCACGAACAAGTTGCAACGGAGATTACACAAACGCGACTTGCTTGTGGTCCGGCCAGACTTAAGATCATTCTTGAAACCGGCGAGCTAGAAACGTATGACAACATCAGACATGCCAGTGATCTTGCGATCGCTGCGGCGGCTGATGCTGGATCAATTGAAAACGGAGACGTCTTCATAAAGACATCGACAGGAAAAGTTTCACCCGGTGCAACCATGGCGAGCACACTGGTGATGCTTGAGGCGATTCGTGATCATTACCATGCGACAGGCGTCCGAATTGGAATGAAACCCGCTGGTGGTATCCGCTCAGCAAAAACAGCGATTCACTACCTTGTCATGCTCAAAGAAACACTTGGCGACGCATGGTTAACACCAGAGCTTTTTCGCTTTGGTGCATCGACCTTGCTCAACGACTTGCTTCGGCAGCTCGTCAAGCAAGCAACTGGGCATTACACAGCAGGATGGGACTTTTCCATCGCCTAAATTAGCTTTGGGGCGTGAAGGAGACTGCATTGAATACCCGCATTGAAATCGACGCTCCGCAAGACTCTGGTGAGTCTCCTGAAACTACGGATTACAACTGGGAATACAGCCCAGCACCAGAACGAATGCAAGTTGATATCAAAGATCGTTATGGCCTCTTCATCAACGGGTCTTTTCGGTCACCCGTGTCTAAGAAGTACTTCAAGACGGTTAATCCCGCCACGGAAGAAGTGCTTGCTGAAGTCGCACAGGCAGGGGCCAAAGATGTAGACAAGGCTGTGGAGGCAGCACGAGCCGCGCAACCAAAGTGGGCTCGACTCAAGCCAACCGAAAGAGCAAAGTACCTGTTTCGAATCGCGCGGCGCATTCAAGAGCGATCGCGCGAACTGGCGGTGCTTGAGACGATGGATTCGGGTAAACCCATCAAGGAATCTCGCGATGTTGACTTGAACATCACGGCCCAATACTTGTTTTATTATGCCGGCTGGGCAGACAAACTTGACTACGCGTTTGCTGGGGCGCGACCTAAACCTGTTGGTGTATGTGGGCAAATCATCCCATGGAATTTTCCACTCATGATGGCGGCATGGAAAATTGGCCCCGCGCTTGCTTGCGGGAATACTTGTGTGCTCAAACCCGCCGAGACATCACCACTGACCGCATTGCGGTTAGCTGAGATTCTGCAAGAAGTCGATCTCCCCCCGGGCGTTGTGAATATTCTCACGGGAGCTGGCGCCACTGGGCAAGCCATTGCTGAACACCCCAACGTGAAAAAGGTTGCATTCACGGGCTCTACTCAAGTTGGAAAGATTCTGGCCAAGGTATGCGCTAAGAAGGGAAAACACCTGACACTGGAGTTGGGAGGCAAGAGCCCCAACATCATCTTTGAGGATGCCTCTCTTGATCAGGCGGTTGAGGGCATCGTCTCGGGTATCTACTTCAATCAGGGCCAGGTCTGTTGCGCCGGCTCTCGGCTCCTTGTCCAAGAGTCCATTCATGATGAAGTCGTCAAGAAACTGGCACACCGATTTGAGTCGTTGCGCGTTGGCGATCCACTGGATAAAAACACCGACGTTGGTGCCATCAATTCACCAGAACAACTCAAAAAGATCGAGCACTACATTAATGTCGGCGCCGCCGAGGGCGCTGATATGCACTCATGTCCAGTCGGTGATCTTCCGCCCAAAGGTTACTGGTGTCGCCCATGCTTCTTCACCGACGTGCAACCAAGCCATCAAATTGCACGGGATGAGATCTTTGGTCCAGTCCTTGCCGTGATGACCTTCCGCACACCGAAAGAGGCTTTGGAGCTCGCCAACAACACACCCTATGGACTCTCTGCTGGAGTCTGGACAGATAAGGGTGCTCGCATCTTTGAACTCGCCAAGAAACTCGATGCGGGCGTGATCTGGTGCAACTTATTTGACGCCTTCTCACCATTTGGTGGGTTTAAGGAATCAGGCTTTGG
This sequence comes from uncultured Phycisphaerae bacterium, assembly GCA_937899935.1. Lineage (GTDB taxonomy): Bacteria > Planctomycetota > Phycisphaerae > Phycisphaerales > SM1A02 > JAQWNP01. Next base: position 600 of record CALCOW010000081.1, on the reverse strand, counting down.
CCGTGAGGGTGGACGTCATGGCCTGCGCCCGTACGTGGCGCTCTAGGAGAATCTCACTTATGTCAGACCGTTTGACTGTTAGTAAAACGCACAAGCTTTACATCGGCGGCGCCTTTGTAAGAAGCGAGTCTGGCGCTTCAATTGGCGTCGAGGATCGCTCGGGAAGCATAGTGGCCCATCTCTGTCGAGCGTCTCGCAAAGATTTTCGCGAATGTGTGGAGAAAGCCATTGAAGGGTTTGATCGCTGGCAGGCATTGACGCCCTACAACCGTGGCCAAGTGCTCTATCGCATGGCAGAGATGCTGGAAGGCAAGGCAGATGAGTTTGCTCAAGCACTCATCGAAACATGTGGTTCGACACCGGCCCAAGCCCGGAATGAGGTTGCGACTTCCATCGACCGTTTGGTGGGCTTTGCAGGGTGGGCCGATAAATTTCAGCAAGTCATCGGTTGTCACAATCCAGTCGCTGGGCCCTATTACAACTTCACCATCCCACAGGCGATCGGCGTGACCGGGGTGGTTGCCCCGAATGAACCTCCCTTATTAGCGTTAGTGACGATGATTGCCAGTCCCTTGACCTGTGGGAACTCAATCATTGCAT
>CALCOW010000080.1 GCA_937899935.1 uncultured Phycisphaerae bacterium | reverse complement strand
GGTAAAGGTCTTACGACTATCGACGAAGTGCTGCGCGTGACTGAAGATAGCCATTAGTGGTTAGGGCCAGAAAGCTGTTACGACGAGGACCGCAAACACGACAACGCCTATAAGGAACTTTCCCATGGTTCCAAACAGTCGGCCGATTGTCGCGCCGAGTGCTGCTTTTGCTACGGCTCCACCTCCGATTTGATCTTTCCCCGTCATCTCGCCTATCAAAGCGCCCACAAACGTACCAATCAGTGCGCCAATCAGTGTGCCGAGAATTGGTATCGGAATAAAAGGCGTCAGTACGATGGCGCCAATAATCCCACCAATAATCGCGCCGATCATCCCACGCTTTGTACCTCCGCCTTTACGTGTGCCTACCGCACCGGCCATGGTCTCTAAAACCTCGCCGAGAAGCGCGAGGACCGCGCACACACCAATCCAGAGCCAACCAAAGGTCTCTTTGTCCTCGGCACCGAGCCACATGGTGTCAATTAATTCAACCAGAACCGCAAGTATCAACATAAGCCAGGTGCCGGGTAAACCCAACAAGACCAGCAGGAGGCAGCCTGCAGCCAAAATAGTGAATACGAAAGCAACTAAATAAGCGATATAGATCATGACATCAGTATCATGAGGCAATGGCATCATGGGCGTCAATATCCAGGGGTCTTTTGGTAAGTTGCCTCTTCCTGACGAGTCTTCTCACCTCTCCTCTTCAAGCCCAAGATTTCAAGGCAGATAACGCGGCTTATTGGTACCAACAAGCTCATCAGGAGATTGCTGAACGCTCCGAGGAAGAGCTCGAAATAATCACCATTTACCTCGAAGCACCAGCCACCATGCCCACCAAGGAGGTGCGCACCGTTCTGGAGCGATGCCAGGGAGCCATCGCTCTCTTAAAGAAAGGTGCCCAGCGTCAGCACTGTGACTTTCACCTGGACTACGCACAAGGCGTCCATTTGTTGATGCCTCATCTCGGTCCAATGCGAACCGCATCCGTTCTTTTAGCGGCCGATGCAAAAGCAAATTTCGCCCGAGGTGATCATAAAGATGCTCTGAGTAGTCTTATGGCAGGCTATCGCCTCACCGATCACATCAGCAATGATCGATTCATCATCAGCTGTCTGATTTCGGTTTCCAACTTCACCAGAGTTGACCAGCAGGTTAAGCAGGCACTTGATCGAGCAGTGCTGAATGCCGACGACTGCGATCAATTATTAAACGTCACCAAGCAACTCCGCGAAAAAGATTTCAACTTCCTTGAGTCTGTGGCTGTAGAACAAGTCGCCATGGGTGATTGGGCGCTCCGTGAATTCAGTGAACCTGGCACCACCGATCTATCCTTTGAAGAACTACAAATAGAGCCACTTACAATCACACAGGTTTCACTCGACAATGATTTGCGTGGCTATGACCAAGCGATGGATGAATTCATGGTCATCTTTCAGGAGGATGATCCCACCAAACAAGAGCGACAACTCGCAGAGTGGAGTGACTTTGTCCAGGGAGGTGGCTACGGACCACTGGCGAAGGAACTAACTTCTGCATTCGATAGGCTCGCCAACACGATCAACACTACGAATCAACAACTTGACGAACGCATTCGAACACTTGAAGCGATTGCCAGCGGCCGGGCTGCCCCAGAGGAGAAAATCAATGCAGCACTGATCTACAAGCAGGCCTTTAACAGTTATCAGCAGATCCCTGATGACCAACAAAGCGCTCTGCTGGAGAGAGACCCCGGAGCTGCGTACAGATCAGATCTTTTGATTCGTCAAGAAGATATTGACACCACTGTCTCTCTGCTCACCGATGCTGCAAAGCTTGAGCATTGTGACTTTTCGGTGCTTCTCTCTGAACCACATGCGCCGTTCGGCCCATGGTATGCGGCAGCCATGCGAGATGGGCTTCGGGCCATGCTCATCAGGGCTGGTTACCATTTAGCAAACAAAAGATTTCATGAAACCGCAGCCAATCTTCGCTCAGCCTATGCAATGATCCAGCACCTCAGCAATGATCAACGCCTTCTTTGTGCCATGGTTGCTCAGCAGAGCATGCGAGAAGCCAATCGTATACTTGCTCGACTCATTTCTGAAGATCCAGCTCAGCTTATCGATAACAAACTGAAAGCGACAATCACGCAAATGTCACTGTCGGATCCATTTGGATATCTTCTGGGACTCAAACACGATACGTCTGAAATTCGTTATTGGACAGCACAAGACGATCAATCAGCTCCATCAATGTCAGTCACTGAAGTCCTTAATTTCATGGCACTCATTGACACACTCGCGCAAGCTGGAACTCAAACAAATGAAATCCAATGGACGTCTGTAGACTCAATGCCTCGCATCATTGATCTTGTAGCCTTTGAGCAAATCCGGAAGAGTGCCTCGCAGCTCGCTCTTCTTGTCAAGACAAGAGATATTCAGATGATCCTCGACTCAGGGCTGCCAGATGTCGCTCCTGTTGCTCAAAGAAAGCAAGAGGCACGAGCGGACGCACGACAAGCATGGACGCTCATTCGTCA
>CALCOW010000079.1 GCA_937899935.1 uncultured Phycisphaerae bacterium | reverse complement strand
GACGTGAGTATCGCTGGAGATCTCATCGTGGGGTTCCCTGGAGAGACCGAGGAAGATGTTGAGGCAACCCGGGGTTTAATACAGAGAGTTGGGTTCAAGAACAACTTCATATTCAAATACTCACCGCGTCCGGGTACGGTTGCGGCAAGTCGCTATGAAGATGACATTCCAGATCCGATAAAGCGACGGCGATTGAATTCCCTTTTGGCCAGTCAGGCCGAAGTGAGCCGCATGGTTCATGCATCGTGGGTTGGCAAAAGGGTCAGCGTCTTTGTGGAGAAGATCTCGGAGCAATCCCGTAAACAACAGACAGGTTTTGAGGGCTCAAATACCAAGGTTAGCTTGGGCTGGGAAAAACCACCCATACAACTCAGTGGTCGCACCAGTGGTGATCTCATCGCAGTCTTCGATTTGCCAACAGGTCATGATCCGAAGGATCTCATCGGTCACATTGTTGAGGTTGACATTGAAGCCTCTAGCCCGCTTCTTTTGAAGGGCCGTTGTGATCAGAGAACCTCTCAAGAGAAAGTAAAAGGCATCAGAGCCATGCTCTGAGAGGCCTCTAAAGTGGCTTTTTGGATCTAATGCCTTGTATTGGGGCCATAAACACCGATTCCAGTTATGCGGATTCTAAGGAATTTAACTAAATAGTCTGCGTTTAGCAGATCAATGTCGCTTGACTGCCGTATCCCTTGGGGTATCTTTAGCGATACGGAGTTAGGGGTTGTCTTTTCGGCAACCTCTTGCAAGTTCCCCGCTTGCCGACGGAGAAAGGGTATTTCCGAAAGGAAGTGAGGGACCTGCGAACAGTGTGAGAGCAGGGCTCGCAAAAATATTGTGAAGAGAAGAAAGGTTTATTAAGCCATGAAAAGATTGACAGTAGGCCTGACGGTCGGAATCTTGTCACTCGGTATGACTACCATTGCTATGTCAGATATTGACAACAGTGGCACCATGTCGGGCGGTATAACCGGCAATGCAGGAACGTGGTTCAGCTATCAGATCGACACAGGCGTAGATCTGGGTGACGGAAACAGTTACAACTCTTTCCGCATCTATGCTAACCGTAACGCAATGGACGCCAGCAACGGGCAGAGCAACGAAGTCCTTGAGATCAACGGTTTCCCCGATGATCAGCATTTCGCCACACCAACTGGCGCAATGTGGGGATGGAACGGGGCTATCAGTCTCGATCCACCAAACAGTACGTTCTTCCCATTTGATGCGTCTCTTAAGTATGACTCATTCGTAGCAATCGGTCAGAGCTCAACCAGCGCAACCGCACCAAACGCAACCACGTATCTTGGTGGTATCACCTTCAATTCAGACGGTCTGTTGCTTGGTGATGGTAGTGGTGGTTCAGCTGGTGCTTTGCCAACAGGTATTGGCTTCGCCGATAACGATGCAGCTACCATGGGAAATGGTCACACACTTCTCATGCAGATCACCACACTCGGCGATGAGGTTGCCTTCGATCTCAAGGTCGGCACACGAGCTGGTGGCGTAGCTACGCCTTTTGAAGGTGCTGGCGTGATCCAGATTCCTGCTCCAGGCGCACTTGCACTTTTAGGTATTGCCGGCATCGCTTCGCGTCGCCGTCGTCGCGCCTAATCGTTCATCTCTTACACGCCTCGTGCGTGTGAGTTGAGTGAAAAGTGACTCAAACACCGCCGACCTTTTAGGTCGGCGGTGTTCTTTTTGCAGCCGCTTGGCAGCCTCCAACATCTTAATAACAGGGCCCAGGCCGGCCATTTTGGAGAATATGATGATTATCTAGATGAATCACGCCAGAAACAGCACAATTGAGGACATACTTAAACGGAGTAGACCAGGAGGCAGGCGGGGAGAGAGGTCGAAGGTGTTATGAAGTTTGTAAGGAAACAGCCTTTTTACTGTTTGGTGTTAGGTACTTGTGTTTCAGTTGCAGCGGCGCCAAAGGTGGCAGTCGGCGACCTCTTTCAGTTCGATATGGTCTTCGAAAGCGACCTACCACAGGGGGTGATTTTTGGCCCAACCGCCTTTACATTGTCCCATGTGGTGTCAGGTACCAGCCAATGGCTTCCGGATGAACCTTTTCCAGAATTCTCGTTTGAGGATGCTGGCCCCATCAACTTAGAAAGCACCGTTTATTTTTCTGATGATGGCCAGTCATCGTGGGAACCAGGAGATCTTTTGGTGGGAACCGGTACAGACTTGACGCAGTCATATAGCTATTGGTTCGGATGGGGAACCATGAACATGTCTATTGACAATTCGTGGATGGGATTGAGCTACGCAGACCTAAGCCTTCAATGGACCTTGGAGGGTCCAACCTGGAATGAGCAATCGATCATAGGCACGGGTGGTACGGGCTTTATCAGCGATGAGGTCGATGGAGGTCTGTACGACCTCACCATCTCAAGCTGGTCATTGACATTGATCCCTGCCCCCGCATCCGTATTGCCGTTGGTTTTGGCGTTGGGAGCCAGGCACCGCCGCAGGCGAGTGTAATCGAACCGGCCTCTGTTGTATGAAGGTCTTGTCAGCCCTTGACCAGGTCAGCGTTCTCAGGGAATCGCTTGAGGGCGGCCAGAAGCTGTTCAATTTGCTGTGCTGGCTTCATATTCAATAATCGCCGTCGAAGTGCAGTCACCGTCTTAAGTTCCTTCTCTGGGGCGAGGAGGTGCTCCTTACGCGTTCCTGAAGCAGCCAGATTGATCGCTGGATAGAGGCGAAGCTCCGAAATCGAGCGGTCCAGGATCAACTCCATGTTGCCAGTGCCTTTGAACTCTTCGAAGATGATCTGATCGGCCCTGGATCCAGTATCGATGAGACAGGTGGCAATAATCGTCAGCGAGCCACCTTCTTCAGCATTTCGAGCAGCACCAAACAGCTGTTTGGGGATTTCCATTGCCTTTGAGTCAAGACCTCCAGACATGGTCTTTCCTCCAGAACCATATTGACGCGAGTTATTGAACGCCCGTCCCAGGCGTGTAATTGAATCAAGCAGTACGACCACGTCCTGACCCGCCTCAAGAAGTCGCTTGGCACGCTCGATAGCAAAAATACCAAGTTCCAAGTGCCGATCAACGTCCTCATCATTGCTCGAGGCGAGGACCTCAGCGGAAACGTTTCGCTTGAAATCCGTGACCTCTTCTGGCCGTTCATCAATCAGCAGGGCAATGACATGAACATCTGGGTGATTTTGCTTGATGCCGGTGGCAATGTTCTGAAGAAGAATCGTCTTCCCAGCCTTTGGCGGTGCCACGATAAGTCCTCGGGTGCCTCTTCCAATTGGACAAAATAGGTCAATGAGCCGACAGGCAGCGGGGCAGTCCGGATGCTCCAAAGCGAGTCTGGGTTGAGGATCAATCGGTGTCAGTTCTTCAAAGGTCTTGCGTTTGGCATGCTCCTCGGGCGTGAGACCATCGATCTTTAGAATCTCTTCCACAATACGACGTGGTCGTGTATTACGTCGGCCGCGACGTCGTCGAGGCTTCCGTGAGATGACCCGCGCCTCAATTTCTTGTGCATGTCTCAGCAGGTGTTCTTTGCCGAGGTCGAGAGGAACGAAGGGGTCACGCTGGTCTACGACGAGACCATTATCCATTGAGCGTAGGCGACCTTCTGCCTTACCCGTCCATTCCAATATGCCGGTCACGATATCTGAGTCTGACACACGCCTCTCCGATGAGGACTAAGTATTTCTGCTGTACTGAGGGTGGCTTATCAAGAGGGCCAATCCCAGCACACAGAGTTTAAAAACGGACATTGGGCCGTTGGGCCCGGTAGGTGAACTGGCCGGTGGGCCTGGGTTCACAGAATCGATTGATGCAGGCTTGAATCACATCCCACCGCATCGGCCATACGTGCCGTTGCCAGGCTTGCCTTTGGGGCCATGATCACATGCATTGGTTTGGGTCACGGTCGGTAGACCGCAAGGAGAAGTAGACCAGCCAAGGCTATGGCTGTCAAGATCAGAGGATTGAGCCTTCCTCAGGCAGTCGCGATACGAACAGCTAATTGGGCGTTGGCAACCAGTACACTAATATTTGCGGCCAGGCTTCGTCCTTGGGTCTTGCCGTGCAGTTCTGCAAGTAGATGAGGGGTTCTCGCTGGTCCAGTATGAGATTCAGTCGCGTTTTCAGCGGCCGCACACAGCGACTCGAGATCATCGGTGTTGAGTCGAATCGCTTCTGGAGGCTCATTGACAACAAGCACACTGCCAGATCCTGGTACGAGGTCAGCATGTTGTTGACAGACTTGAGCGATCTCTGAGGCATTCTCTAAACACTGTGTGACACAGGCAGCATCAGTACCAGCGGCAAGGAAACGTGGTAGTTGATTTGTTTTGTATCCAATGATCGGTACAGCCAGTGTTTCTAGAAGCTCACGTGTGGCCTCAACATCAAGGATCGCTTTTGGTCCGGCACAGACGACACAACACTGAAAGCGCGACAAGGCGTTGAGATCTGCGGATACATCAAGTCTTTCTGTCCAGCCCCGATGAACGCCGCCAATACCCCCAGTAGCCATGACAGAGATTGGACGTCCTAGCTGCGATGAAGCCATACGCAAGAGCGCCAGTGTTGCCGAGACGGTTGTACCTGCAGTACGTTGCTGCGTCATCGCTGGAGCAAGATCAGTCACAGCGACCTTACCTGCCTCTTGATTGTCGGCCAGGGCAAGAAGATTTTCGTCACTCAGACCGATATGAAGTACACCGTTAATAACGGCGGTCATTGCAGGTATACCGCCACCATCTCTGATGATTTCATTCATCAGTCGCATCGTCTGCAGGTGGACAGGCTGTTGGTCATTCCATTCCAGAGGGCGATTGTCAAGGTCGTGTGGTGGCACCGGTAACGGACAAGCAGATTTGGGCAGTCCTTGGGTGAGAACAGCTGTTTCAAGCCCCACGACGCCACGACCAGTATCGATAGCTTCTGCAACCTCCGGAGCAATTGCCATATTGATTGAACGACTCATACGTTACCGTCGTCCGCGGCGTAACCGGCCACCCATGCGTCGCTTCGGCAAGGACGAGGGAACAACACCGCCTGGAAACGCACTTGTATCGGCGGCGTCCTTTGTGGAAGGCAACTGGGTTGCTGAGCGTTTGGAATGTTCACGTGAATTGGCCCTTGCTGATTCTTGAGCCTCTTGGGCCTGGCGAATGCGATCAGGAATCGGTCCTGGCTCAAAGCCCTCATAGCTCATGGCAGGAATTTCCAGATTGATTAGTTTCTCAATATTAGTCAGCAGCGCACCTTGCTCGGGTGTCACGAAAGACCAAGCACAACCCTCACGGTCAATTCTCGCCGTTCGACCAATTCGGTGTACATACACCTCCGTGTCTTCTGGTAAGTCATAGTTGATGACATGAGAGATACCTCCAACATCAAGGCCACGTGCAGCTAGATCTGATGCAATCAGCACCTTGAGCTCGCCTGCTCGTAGTTTGGTCATAACACGATTGCGGTGTCCTTGAGCAAGATTGGCGTGGAGTGCGTAGGCGACAATCTTCTTTCGTTTGAGGTACTCAACCAAAGCATCCACAGTCTGCTTGGTACGGCAGAACACGAGTGTGAGGGCGGGTTCTTCATGCTTCAACAGGTAGACCAGGAGTCGGTTTTTATCCCAACTCTCGACCGAAAGATGGCGTTGCTGTACTTGGGCAACGGTCAAGCTTTTAGCCTCTGTTAGAGCCAGGCGAATAGGGTTCTTCAAGTATTGGCGAGCCAGACGTTCGATTTCGTCAGAAATAGTGGCTGATACAAGAATGGTCTGATGATCCTGCCGCATGGCGCCCAAGATTCGGCGAATGTCTTCCCTGAAACCGATGTCAAGCATCCGATCGACTTCATCTAAAACAGCCATCTTGATCTTGTCATAGGGGAGAATGCCACGTCCATGTAAATCCATGACCCGGCCTGGAGTACCCACTACGATTTGAGGGCCCTTACTCAACTTTTCCTTTTGAACGTTAATCCGTTGGCCCCCATAGACCGCCACCACTTTGACATTGGTGTGACGTGACAATTCACGAATCTCATGGGTCACTTGGATGGCCAACTCTCGAGTTGGCACCAAAACCAATCCAGAGCAAGGCCCTGCATCTTGAAGTTGGTGAATGGCAGGTAGACCAAACGCGGCCGTTTTCCCTGTTCCAGTCCGTGATTGGCCCATCACATCACGGCCACTAATAGCAGCAGGGATCAATTGAGATTGAATATGAGTTGGTTGCTCGAAACCTTGAGTTGCAATGGCAGTCAGAATGCCGTCACAAAGCCCGAGGTCCTTAAAAGACCGGACCGTATCAAAGAGTTCCTGAGGAACTGTCTTCTCAGGCTTTGCGGCAGTTGGGTTCTTACGGGCGATAGGGACTCTCCAGGCTTGGGGGTGACCAGATCACAAGCGACTGAGGAGCCTCGTGACGCTGGGGGCTGAGCGGTCAGCTTTTCAGCCATTTGCAGTGGGGTTTCGGATCGCTGATACACAAGCTTATACTGACCTTCTGGCCCCTCAGGTTGCCAGGGATTGTCCTGCCGATCTGGTCATGGTAAGCAGGGATCGATGACGATACAACATAGGGCCTGGCAAGGTTGCCAGTTTGCCCCACCGGATATGGGCCGCCTATTGACCTGAGATGATCAGGTTTTGACAATAAAGTTGAGGCATGGATGCGCTCCACAAGTGTCATAGAAGTCAACGATACAGCTATTGAGCAGAACATCGCCGTGGTCCGCCAACTGGTCGGTCCCAACTGCAGGCTTTGCCCCATTGTCAAAGCAGATGCATACGGGCTTGGAGCGGTACGAATCGCTCGGTATCTCGCGGCGCGTCAGGCAGATTTTTTTGCGGTCTATGCTCCGGATGAAGCAGTTGAGCTTTTACAAAATGGTATTGCGGCAGACATATTGATCTTGATGCCCGTTACCGAGGTGGGGCGCCGCGATGTCCTGTATCGGGGGCTCGTTTCTGGACGCATTCACCTCACAGTTCATGATGAGCTACACCTTCAGCTGCTTTCAGATCTTGCAGATCGCAATGGTCTCGATCTTTCACTTCACGTCAAAGTGGATTCTGGAATGCGTCGAGGTGGAGCTACGCCCGATGTTGCTGTTGAAATGATCCGTCGGATTCATGCGAGTCGAAGATTACGTCTTGCTGGTGTCATGACGCACTTTTCCGATCCAAGTGGATGTGCAGAGAAAACTGATAGCCAGTTGGCAGTGCTTGATGCACTCGTCGAACAAACATCTGATTTTATGGATTGCTCGTGCATGGTGCATGCGGCCAACTCTTTTGCCACATTCTCAAGTGAGCGTTATCACAAGACCATGGTTCGTATTGGCCTTGCTTGGGCGGGGTATGTTGGGTCGCGCGAACAACCAGATCAGCAGCACCCTTTGGCAAAGAACCTGATTCCAGCAGTCACTTGGGCGAGTAAAGTTGTGCAGATCAAACGTTTGGCAAAGGGTGATACGGTTGGTTATGGAAGCACGTGGACAGCTGACCGAGATGGTTGGATGGGCGTGGTGCCCGTTGGCTATGCCGATGGCTATCCAGCATCATTGGCGCATCGCGACGAGAACCGTGGTAATGGAAAGAAGTATGGTGAAGTTGGCCTTGTCAGTGGTGATCGGGCCACCTCGCGGCGAAAGTATGCGCCGGTCATTGGTGTGGTAAGTATGGATCAAATGTGTATCGATCTGACGGATCTTTTGCAGGGGCGAAAGGCTCAGGGGCGTAGCTATGAAGCTCTCCGAAATGCAACAGTAGAGCTGATTTCTACGGATTCAAAACAACCAAATCACGTTCCCACGTTGGCGTCAAGGGCGGGGATCACACCTCATGAACTTCTCAGTCGTCTGCACCAACGTATTCCACGCGTACATTTTTCGGCAGCCGCCCAAATACAAACGGCCAAAGAAATTTGTTCAGTCGGATCTGCTGTCGCCAGCTAACAACTGATTCGATAAAAACCTTACTGGATTGAGTGTGGCAGCGTTTCTCGGCGGCGTGAGGTTGTCTACAACACTTTTTTTGTTTTTTCTATTTCGCTCATGCCACCTATGGTCTGTCCCGATAGCAAGTAGAGACAGCGGTGCTTTTGGTTCGGGAAGCGCTGTAAATCACGAGGGACCGCCCACGGGCCGACCCACTTGGCAGTCTAGCTTCCCGAACCAAGGGCATCGTACGCATGACCTAGCCATTGTTTAATAGTGGACTATTGGCATGCGCTCAAGGCTGCGCATAGGATGCCTTGATGTTATCTGCAAATTCAACCCAAGAATTAGAAGCCACACAGCCTATCCGTATCGGAGTTGTGGAGTTTCTTAATGCAGCGCCATTGATTGATGGGCTATGCAAACTCGAATCACTCCAAATTGTGCCCGCCGTTCCCAGTTCGTTGATTGACCTTCTGGAGAGTCGGCAGGTTGATATTGCCATGTGCTCATCGATTGACTATCAACGATCAAAAGATGATTTGATCATGTTGCCATGTGGTATTGTGGGTAGCACAGGCCATTCAATGACCGTGCGGCTCTTTTCAAGTTGCGCCATTGATAACATTCGAACGGTGGCTTGTGATACGCACAGTCACACCTCTGTGGTGCTGATGCAGATTCTACTCAAGCGAATTCATGGCCTGGATGTCGAGGTCACGGCGCTGAATATTGCGGATGCTAGCGCCACGTGGTGTTCAGGATCGAAACCGCCATATGATGCGATGATGCTGATAGGGGACAAGGTGGTGAATAACGCGCCGCCAAAGGAGATTTTTCCTATTGAGCTCGACCTTGGGCAGGCATGGCATGAATACACCAAAACCTCATTTTGTTTTGCTATATGGCTGGCGCATGCTGATATCGATCTAGCACGATTGCAGATGGCCGCTGCAGTGCTTGACCGTCAAAGGCGTCTCAATTTTCATCGCATCGAGCAGGTCTTGGTTCCACGGTGCCAGTCAACATGCTGGTCGGTTCAGAGCGCCCTGGAATATACAACTCAGATGCTGGATTACGCGTTTACGGATGAACATAGGAGAGGTCTCAATCTGTTTTTCGATGAGGCCTACACACTCGGTTTCACTGATCAACGCCGTCCTCTCGTTGAGCTATGAAGAGCGTTCTGAAAACGGCAGGGATTGCAAATGCCGCGAATTTCCCGGTTCACAATCAGTGCCATTGATGCTTTGGTCCGTGATTTGGCCTATGCACCATCGCTCCGACGAATTGCTCAGATTGATGCAGCTGAGGCGTTCGTCCGAGAGATTGATGTGAACCAGATTTACCCCCACGACTTTGTCGTGTGGCGACTGACTGGATACCGACCTGACCTTGATACTTCTCCCGCGATGCACTTGGGTGCAGCGTTGATTACAGATCTGGTCAACTTCATTCAAGCCATTAGTTCTGAACTCGATTTACCAGTTGATCATGCAAATCGACATGCTCTCACAATCGATCAAGCGGCAGCCAAAATGAACGTCACTGATCGAACAATCCGTCGTTATCGAAAGTATGGCTTGGTTTGTCATTACATCTGCTTTCCAAACGGAAAGCGACTTGGTGTATTTGTTGATGCGCTGGATGACTTCTGTGCTGAAAGAACTGAGGGCACGAGACTATCGCTGGCATCTTCATTTAGTCGTGTTTCAATTGATGAAATGGAATCAATGATCAGTGAGGCTCAGCAGTTTCTTTCCAACCACGAACTATCTACAAGCGAAGTCATTGGGTGCTTACAAAAGAAATATAGTCGCTCAAGAGAGACCATTCGATCAATACTCATCAATGCGTCTACGAAAGAGGGGGAGCCGCTTCTTGAACAACGAATGCCATTGAGTGAAGCAGCACGCCGCGACATCATTGCGGCATGGAGACGTGGAGCCTCTCACCGATCATTAGGGAAAAAGTACGAAAGAAGCGCGCCTGCAATTCACCGAATCATCAATAGTATGAGGCGAACGGATCTTCTGGATATTGACTTGAATTGGGTTGAATTACCTGCCTTCCAAAGACAAGATGCGTCACAGACGATTTTACAGACGACCTGTGTATGTCATCAGCTGAATCAACTTCCTGAAACCGAAGATGCCTTAGAGTTGATAGACCTGGCTCGTGCGGGCGAAGATTCTCTGGATGATGAGGTCATGTCAATGATTACAGCAATCAATTGGCTTAAAAGAGGTGTTTGTAAGAGCCTTGAAGTCTTGCCGGCAGCGGTCTCATCTGCAGCACTTGATCAGCTCGAAACTGAACTACGCTGGGTTGCTCTACTTGAACGTCGCCTCACCTGGCTTGCTTTGCCAACGGCCATACGCTGTATTGAACAGTTTCTTGGCCAGCCAGTTATTGCGCAACCTGGAGTAAGAGTGATATCTATATTGAAACTAGCCATTGGCATCATCGCTGGCCTTGTGCATGAGATTGATTCTGGTCGCGATCAACGGTTGAGCCGAATGGTCACTCAAGCGATTGATCGCAGTCTTGCTCGCGGAGACTTGGCCACGGTACCTGGTCGAGCAGCCGTCCGTCACCAGCCAGGTTCTTTAGTTGTTCCTGGTGTACTGACAGGCTTGACGCCGGCCAGTCGATTGGTCGAGCCCGATGCCTTCATCACCAAACAGGTGATGCAACTAGACACCGACGATCATAGTCTGATGCAAAGTCGGTGGGGGCTTGACGGATTGCCACCGAAGACCATCGCCGAGTTAGCACATCAGCGAGGTATTACTTCACAGTACTTAGCAAGCCATATGCAACGTTTGATCAGCTCCTTATGGGCGCAGCGATAGTCGTTACAAACATCTTTGTGTTCAGATTCTGTAGACCAGACTCTTAACGTTTGGAGAACTGGAAACGACGACGCGCACCAGGCTGACCAGGCTTCTTACGTTCAACGCGGCGTGGGTCACGAGTTAAGAACCCATTGTCACGCAGGGTTGGTTCCAATCGTTCGTCATATCTTCTCAAGGCCCGACCAAGACCTAAAACGATGGCACCAGCTTGACCAGTACATCCACCGCCGAAAACGTTGACATGAACGTCGACCGAGCCCTTTGTTCCAGTTTTGACTAATGGGCTCAAAAGGTCGTTCTGATCTCGTTCCCCATTGAAGTACTCGTTGTACTTTCGCTCATTGACAATGAAATCTCCTGAACCGGGGCGCAGTCGCACACGCGCTACCGCAGCCTTCCGACGGCCGGTACCCCACCACCAATGTTGTCCGGATGGGAGCTTATTGGGTTCGGTCTGCGTCGCAGGTTTCGTTGTTTCAGGTGCAGTTTTGTCAGTCTCTGCAGATGCCGCCTCCGGCGCGCTTTGGGCGGGGGCGTCACTCATCGTCGATTCATTTTTTTCGTTGGTTTCTGTCATGTCGTTCGTAGACTCCTGTGGAGTCCCTTTCTGGAACGTATGGGGTGAAGAACTGAGTGCTCCGGACTCCCGGGGCGATGTTCATTATTTGGCAGAGGCCATTTCAAGTGGCTTTGCATCTCCGTGGGGATGCTCAGTACCAGCGTATACTTTGAGCTTCTTATACATTTGACGGCCCAGACGAGTCTTAGGAAGCATGCGCTTGACGGCTTGCTCAATGACGCGTTCAGGATGTGTTTCAAGAACACGGCTAATAGGAATGGTTCGAAGACCACCGGGATAACCGCTATAACGTGTGTATGTCTTCTGAAGCCGCTTTCTTCCAGTCAGTGCAACTTTCTCTGCATTGATGACAACCACGAAGTCACCGCAGTCAACATGGGGTGTCCATGATGGTCGGTGCTTACCCATTAGGATTGTCGCGATTTGCGTGGCCAGTCGACCTAAGACCTGATCATCAGCATCAATGAGATGCCACTGACGGTTGATCTCTCCAGGTTTGGCAAATGTGGTTTGGCGAGGCATGGCATGAACTCCTGGGGGCATATCCGCTCCCGAGGCGAGAAAGCAGAAAATCACGAGAAATTGATCGCTCAGGGCAAGAGATATTCGCTCTGGGCAGCACTGGAGAATAGCGGGGGCTAGGGGCGTGTCAAGGTTGGCGGGAGCAGGAAGTTGGTGCAATTGGTACTGACCCGTCTATGATCCGACCATGACCCAATACCGGCCACCACATGATGAGCACATTGATCGGCCTATAGAGCAGCTTCCTGGCCCCCATGAGCAGTTCCTTACCCGTCAGGAGCCCAATTCTCGGACATTGTTGGCCCGCCTGGGAATACTGGTCGCTTGGGTCATCATCGTAGCGGTTTTGGTCCTGAAGTTTCTACCTCAGGGGCAACCCGATCCGGATGCGACTGCAGTGGCCCCGGCCACTGAGCAAACGACGGTTGCGGACCAGCCAATGTCTGACCAAGCTTCGGCACCAGAGTCACCTCTGGTTCTCGACATTCGAAGTCGAGTGGCGACGGGTTTGCAGGGGCGTTATCTCGTTGGTGCGGCGGAACTCTTTCCGAAGTTCGAGACAATGGCAACTGAAGAGGCCAGGCGCGGTATTCGGAGTGGTTCAATTGGTGAGAGGCTTGCTTATGTGACCGTGATTGGTGCCGTTGGGTCACCCGAAGATGCGCAACACGCACTTGAGTTTATTAATCAAGAAGTCCAAAGAGATGGCTATCAACCAACAAATCAAGAGTCAGAAGTTCTGATGATACTTGAGCAGCTCTATGATTCATCAGCAAATCCCCTCAACGCACAACAACAAGACATGCTCGTTCAACAATTAGGCTGGTTTGGATCTCTTGCACTTGCTCAAGGTCCGATGAGCACGACTTCATCACAGCAGCGTGAAGAGACACTGAGCCAAGCCAGACGCACCATCTTCATTGCGACCGGGTTTGGAACACTTGCACTGTTGGGCATGATCCTCGGTTTTATTGGGCTGGTTCTCATAATTATTTTTGTTTGCACTGGTCGTGTGAGAAGTGGTATCGCAACGCGTCTAACACATCATTCGTTTGATGGCATTTCAGTCGAGACATTTTCGTTTTGGATGTTGTGGTTTTCCTTTTTACAGTGGCTCGCCAGTTTGATCGGCAAAGCGGTCGAAGCATCTCCGGTGGGCTCGTTGCTATTGGCTGCGGCCGCATTTGCGATGAGTATTGATGGGTTGCTTGGATGGCCGTTGATTCGTGGTGTACGTTGGAAGACCATTTGTGAGCAAAGTGGATTCAAATCAGGCAAATCTTTCTGGGTTGAGGTCATGTGGGGCGTTGCGGGTTACCTCATCGCGCTGCCACTGCTGGTGATTGGTTTGGTATTGACACTCTTGCTGATGCAGTTATCTCAGGCCGAATTTTTAGCTGGGGCAAGTGGTCACACTAGTGCATTCGAGTCTGTCGAAGAGCCCCTGCACCCCGTGAATCTACTCATGGTCGGCGCTGATGTTTGGATGTACTTAAGCATTCTTCTGATTGGTGTAGTTTGCGCGCCAATAGTTGAAGAACTTGCTTTTCGTGGCATGTTTTACCGACACTTACGTGGCATCACAAGGCGGTGGAATCTATTGCTGAGTATCTTGCTAAGCACGTTGGTAAGTGCTTTTGTATTTGCTGCAATCCACCCGCAAGGTTGGGTGACCATTCCAGTACTCATGTCGCTGGCATGTGCATTTGCACTCTTGCGAGAGTGGCGTGACTCACTCATCAGCCCCATGGTTGCTCATGCCTTGAACAATTTCTTGGTCATCAGTTTTGGCATATTGCTCTTGAACTGAAATTTGTCTCGCTCTTCATCTTACGAGTCATCTGAATTGCTATTCGTAGGCGAACCATCTTCAGATCGTTCCGATTGATGCGCCCGAAGGAAGTCTAATGCACGCTGAGCTCTTAGATCAATACGATTGCGATTGATGTTGCTATTGTTTCGAACCGGTTCCGGTGACTGACTCGATGGTTGAGACATCGATGAGCCATCCATATCGTTTGACATGATCGGATCTGATGGTGCTCGATCACGTCGCGAGCGTTGTCGCTGCTCTTGTAACGCTTGTGCTTGAGCTAACTTCTCTCGAAAGACTTTAATCTGTCCATCGTTCAGCAGATCCATAATCTGCTCTTGATATTGTTGTTGCTTTGGCGCAGATTCGCGTTCTTTTTGCATTGCTCGCTGCAATTCTTGTTGCTGCTGCTGATTAACAGGCTGACTCTTCTGCACTTCAGCAAGTTCCTGGGTGAGCTGACGAATAGCAGCACCATGTTGCGTCTGGAAAGACCGCATCTTGGCTTGGTAGTCAGTCATGATGGTGCGTATCGCACGCTCTTGATCCGACGTGAAATCGAGTTCAAACAAGATATTTATCCAACTGCGAAGTCTGATCCGATTGCGCTGCGGTCTACTTTGACGGCTGTTTGACATACCCGCTTGTTCGTTGGCGGGAGTGTCTTGGACACTTGGTCCACCAAGAAGGTTCTCAATATCGCTTGTTGGAGTGGATGGTTCGTTTGTAGGTGATTCAGGCTCTGAAGCCTGAGCCAACAACGGGGTACCTATGAGTGTCATGAGCCCAAGCTGAAGTACCGCAATTAAGATCATTGAATTCTGACGCATGGCAATTCTCCTTGGATCCTCGAGAAGTTCTACCGCACCACTAGTTGTCAGATTCTAGTCCATAGGGGACATTATTCGATGGGGAAGACCCCAGTCGGTGTTTGGCTTATCATTAAGAGTTCATCGAGACCGGCGGTGGTGTGGGCCTCTGGCGGCTCTGCTTATCACAACAGGCAGATTCTTTGAGATCGGAAGGGTAAATAACAGATCAATGTCCTTAAAAGAAAAAGACATTTTTGAAGCTCTAAAGACGGTTGATGATCCTGAGATAAAGAAGGATCTAGTGACCTTGGGAATGGTTAAAGCCGTAAAAGTTCAAGGTACGAACGTCGAACTGACCATTCAGTTGACAACACCCGCGTGTCCCTTGAAAGACAAGATTCGTAGTGATATTGAGAGCGCCATTGAAAAAGCGGCTAAGAATGCTGGGGCACCAAGCCCCCAGGTGGCTATTGAATTTACGGCCGAAGTTACCAAGCCTAATCAGCGCGCTGCTGAAGGAGCAGATCCACTACCCAACGTTAAGCACGTTATTGCCGTTGGTGCCGGAAAGGGTGGTGTCGGAAAATCGACTGTCTCAAGTCTTCTGGCTATCGCACTTGCGAAGAGTGGTGCTCGAGTTGGTCTTCTTGATGGTGATATTTACGGTCCCTCAATGCCCACGATGTTAGGTCTTGATAACCTTCCACCGGCAGCAGAAGGGCAACAGTTGATACCGTTCGATGTGCATGGCATCAAAGCAATCACCATTGGCAAACTCGTGCCACCAGACAAAGCGCTGATTTGGCGTGGCCCGATGGCCCATGGCGCTTTTCGCCAACTGGCTTTGCAGACTGATTGGGGTGAACTGGATTACCTCATCGTTGACTTGCCCCCTGGTACCGGTGACGTGCCTTTAACGCTTGCTCAACTGATTCCATTAACTGGTGCGGTGGTTGTTTGTACGCCCCAAAAAGTGGCTCAGGACGATGCCAGGCGCGCCGTTCGTATGTTTCAGCAGCTCGGTGTCACTGTATTGGGCATGGTTGAGAACATGAGTTACTTTGTTGGCGATGACGGCAAACAGTACGACCTCTTCGGTCGTGGTGGTACCGAGTCGCTGGCAGCATCTCTCAACATTCCATTGCTTGGCACCTTGCCGATACACAGTAAACTTCGAGAGAACTGTGATTTGGGGACACCGCTTGCCAATTGGGATGACAGCCCTGAAACTGGACAGCACTTAGATCAAATGGCGCAGGATCTAGCGGGCCGCATCTCGGTATTGACCCATGCTGGCTCATTACAGCAGCCGACAATTTCTGTCACCTAAGCTTTCAGGCCATCGGGAATTGAGTTCGGAGTTTGCAGTTGCCTTGGTGGGGTTCGATTCATCCAGCCAATTGAAGCGAAGAATGTGACCGTCAGCCAACCAGCGATCCAAGCACCCACCATTGATGTGGTTGCATTAAACAAGAAGAGCGCTGATTCGCCACGTGCAAGCCCGAGTATTTGCGAAAGTCCAGATCCTATAATGACAACGACAATGGGATTTAAGGCGTTGGTTTTCGTGAATTGATCGCACCAACGGAAGATAAGTCCAAGCACTATTCCGTAAAGCCAAACCGCAATCCAAGGATTGTCATGCGCCACATGGCCGATCATTCCCGGACCCAAGCTGTAGTTGGCGCCAACTTTTCTAAATTCACCCTGTTCAACCATGATGCGCCCAACAGAGTTCGGTTTGTTTTCCCAGTACACCCGAGGAATTGGCTGGGTGACATAGTAGGTCACTGCGTGAAGAGGAATGTAATCATAGTTTTCTGGATAGTTCTCAATGAGCCAGAGTGAGTTGCCTCCGGCTAACTGCCCAGAAAGAAGATCAATGATACCAACCTTCAAATCATAAACGCCGACACTCGACATTGCTCTTATGGTTTCCCCAATCGAACGTTCGCGTTCGCCTCCAGCCCGTGCGGCAGTAAACACCGCCATAAAGATCAGCGCCGGTATACCAATGACCGCAAGACGTGTGAGCAGGCGCTGGAAACCAAGATAGCGCCATGCTGACCAATATGACGCAAAGCCAAATGCCAATAAACAAGTAAGAAGCTCGCGACGCCCGAAGCTCTGCATAAGCAGCACACCCAACGTGAAGCACACGACCAAGAAACCAGAGATGGCAATGGGTACATTCAATGGGCGTGGCGCCCAAGCCCAGCCAACCAATCCACAGGCTGCGGCAAAGACACCCACAGCAAGTTGCGCGGTCAGCACGCCGAGGATTGGTACCTGGCCAAGTACGAGTCGTAGAAAGAGACCAAAAATGCAGAAAGCAAGAGCTAAGAGAATCAGAACGATTGGTGAGATATCGACATTCCGTACTTCCTTTTGTCCGAGTCTCTTGGCCAGCCATCCCTTGTGGTAAGAGAAAAAGAAGAAAATCAAGAAGACGGTCGAAAGGAATGCGAAGATCAAACCTGTATAGACGGGGTACTGAATGTAGAGTTGATCGTATTCTTCGAACAACAGACTCGTGGTCGCGCTGCTCAGTTGAAATATGATGTAACCAACGAGGAAGAGGTTGCGAAGCGAGGCTAACTCGACGGTGCCGCGCGCTGCTTGCACGATGATGATCCATAGGATCACAATCGAGCAGAGAATCAGGTAAATCGAGAGTAGGCCAACCATCGGTTTATTATTGAGTCGTCTCTTCTTCGCAGTGGCTTCTGTGGCAACAGAGTGAGGTAGGCAATCATAGGCCGATCAAGGTCTGCTATCGGTCTCCTGGGCAGGCTGAGTTGAGGCTGGTGGGGTGGTTGGCTGTGATTGAGCCTCTTGCGTCCCTGATTCAGTGGCACGAAGAGTCTGAGCTGGGCGGGCAGCTTCTATGAAAATCACGGGTACATAGCCTAATTGAGCGATTCGAGCAATCTCTCGTCGCATCATCGGTAGCGGTAATTCGGTGCCTGTTGCTTCTGACTTTCGATTGAAGAGCATTCCTGCCCAAATCTCATGGCCAGGCAAGAGCCAGTCTGCCAGCGCGTGGCGACGCGAAAGATCTCCTTGTCTGTGCGCTGGCAAAGAATTAGCTGCGTAGCTGTCAATCCAAGTTGGTGCCAGGGTATGCATGAAGTCAACCGTGCAACCCTCTGTAATAAAGGTCATAGATTCATGTCGTTGCTGCATACGCAAGAGCCAATGGTAGGACTTCCAAGGAGGAAGGTGTCTGTGGCTAAATGCATCAAGCCCCATGAGCGTTGCACCTGCTTGAGCAGCTCGATCGAGTTCAGCAAACGCTGCTTCGACTTGTCTTGGCTCATCTAGATCAAGTGATGTGACATCAGGTGAATTCCAAGAAGGCTGATACTCCAAACTGTGGCCCCACCAGAGACCCCAGGCGCTTTGATCAGGCAAGGTCATGCCTGATAGTTCATCGACCGCACCATTCATCGCCTTCGCATTCACATCCTCATCAAGCCATCGAGAGGTGATTCGAAAAGGATAGTTGTAACCTGTCGCAGCATTGGCACCACTGGGCGCCCAAAGTACAACGCGTGTCCAAGTTCGTAGAAGGCGTTCCATTTGGTTCACGAGTGGTCGGAATCCGACGAGGTCCGGGCGTTCGCTCTGAGGCATGATAAAACCAGCAGGATTGTCTTCGGTTATTCGGCTCGCCATCGCAAGGTGCAGACCACGCACTGGACGCGGGTCTCGCTGGTATCGAATCTGACCATAGAGATCATGAAAAAAAACTCGGTATGGTTCCAGCGTTTCGATCGCAAGTTCACGATCTTTAGTGACCCGTACCGAAAGAGTGTACGAACGCTTGCTACCGGGCTCCATTTCTGCAGGGTAGATTAATGGTGGCGAGGGCCGAGGTCGATCAGCATCAGTAAATGAGAAACGAAAAACCCAATGGTCTTTTTTTTGGGTTGATTCAATTGAGCATGCAACGTCATGTTTGTACTGCAGTATCGGAAACATGAGTGAACAGCCGATAGTGTCAGTCTGATTTGAAGCAACGATGACAGGGCTATAAAGCCAGCGTGGATAAACAGACGCGGTTGCTACTTGTCCCGCATTCCATGTCGACGTGCGCTCGTCGCCATCAACGGCGAAGTTCATCCAATGCAGTTCTGGGCCAGTGTGAAAGGGACCAATTTCGATCGCTGGCACAGGCTGGTTTTCTTCAGTGGCATTGGATAAATGCCATACCACATCAAAGCCATTTTTGACTAGATTCACTTCTTCAGAAATATTGAGCTTTGACTGAGAAGCTGAATCGATGCGTGCATTTGGAGTATCGCTTCGATGCTGTGCGTAGGTCGCATTTGTGAACAGCAAAATCACAACACAAGATAAAACACGGTCTGTGTTTCGCAAGAGGCCAAGTACGATCTGCTGCATCTCGAATGTTCTTGATGGTTTCATGATCAGCAAGATTCGACTCGATTCTCATACATGTCGACATATTGTGAGAGGATGGAATCACTCGCGAACGTATCAAAAACCCACTGCTGGCCTAAGTTGCCCATTTTCACAAGTTGATCTTGATTTTCGATCAGCTCTTGCAGCTTCAGGGCAAAAGCTTCTGGTGTTCGGTCAACAATCATCGCACCGCCCGAAGCTTCCAGTTCTGGCCAGGTATCGACGCCCCGGGTGGTCATCACCGGTGTGCCACATGCAAGTGATTCAGGAAAGATAAAACCAAAGTTTTCTTGATTGGTGGGTAGCGCCATAACATCTGCTGATTGGTAAAGCGAGATCTTATCGGCGCCTGAAACATGGCCAGTCAATGTCGTGCAGGAACTTAATCCGCTGTCTTTGACTTGCTGTTTTATCTGAGCGACGTAGGGTGCATCACCGCTACCAGCAAGCACCAATTGGAAAGTAGTACCACGGTCTTTGAGTTTTTGGGCGGCAGCAATAAGTGTCTCGGCGCCTTTTTTGGGGTGCAGTCTGCTCAGGAATAGAATCACCGGGTCTTCGGTCGCGAGTGCTGGCCACTGCTGCTGTGCCAATTCGACTCCCGGAAGTTGTTGGTAGGGAGCGAGATCAAACACAAGTGGAATAACGGCCCCACGGCCCTTCGGGTACCACTTGCTGGCCTGTTCATGTTCTTTACTAGCGGTCGCATGCACATAGTTGCATTCTTCAAGGAAGCGACGTCCTCGGAGCATGAGATACAGGCGTTTCTTGAGGTTTCGTTGCTGCATACTCCAGTCATCAAGCATGCCGTGAATCGACACAATGCTGGGTATGCCGTTTCGGCGAGCCTCATTTGCCAATGAGATGTTCGCAGGATCCCAGGGTGTGTGAAGATGCACTGCATCGGCGTTCTCCAGCGCCTGATGCCAGGTGGACTTTGCTGCAGCATTCATATGGCCAAATGGCCCTCCGATGCCACTGATTTGGGTGACCTTTGGTAAAGCTGGGTGATCCTGCCTCCAGGCCTGTGGAACATCAGTTGGATCAAGTGAGACGATCTCGACCTCATGGCCCCCAGCAGCCATCAGGCCAGCAAGGTCTAAAACCGCCCTTACGACGCCACCATCTTCCAGGCGAAATCGAGCGAAATAGTGGACGATTTTCATGGGGTTTGTCCGCAAACAGGTGAGGTGGGGCAGTCTACGAGATCACCAACCGAGATGACCTCTTCTAGTCGTCAAGATAGCTGGAATTCACTCATTTTGCGGGGTTTTTGGAGAAGTGTTGCTTCGCGCGTTCGGAGTCGCTACGATCGCCGGTTCGTTTCATGCAAGCGACAGTGTCCCATCCGTTTAGGGAGTTAGTCTAATGTCTAGGACCTCGTTGATCGATCCCCATGGGGGATCGCTGGTGAATCGTCTTGTCTCGGATGATCAGGCCGTTCAGTTACGTGAGGAAGCAAAGTCTCTTCCGAAGATTACGCTGAGTGATAAGCAGGCCTGTGATCTTGAGATGATCGCCATTGGTGCCTTTAGTCCTCTTGAGGGATTTGTTGGCAAAGCCGATTTTGATTCAATTTGTAAGAACATGCGTACTGCCGATGGCGTGGCTTGGCCCATTCCAATTACGCTGGCAGTTGATGATGATACGAAGGCCTCAGTTAAAGCTGGCGGTCGCGTAGCACTACATCACCATGACGGCACCTTGCTGGCTGTGATGGATGTCAATGATATTTTTGAGCATGACAAGAAGCTTGAAATTCCAAACGTCTTCGGTACTGAAGACGAAGCCCATCCTGGCGTTGCAGCCGTCATGGCAGAAGGCGATTGGCTCCTCGGTGGCCCAATCCATGTGCTCACGGTTACGCCTGAGCATGAGCCGGGTGAGCAGTTCACGGAACATCGACTTCCACCAAGCGCAACGCGAAAAGCCTTTGAGGACAAGGGTTGGAAGACGATTGCGGCCTTCCAGACACGCAATCCAATTCACCGTGCGCACGAGTATCTTTGTAAATGTGCCCAAGAGATCTGTGATGGTCTTTTGATTCACCCGCTGGTTGGTGAAACCAAGCCAGGTGATATTCCAGCTGACGTTCGCATGGCGTGCTATGAGACCATTATTGACAACTACTTTGTCGATGAACGTACCTTGCTTTCAGTGATGCCTGCGGCCATGCGTTATGCGGGGCCGCGTGAAGCGATTTTGCATGCATTGGTGCGGCAAAACTACGGGGTTTCGCACTTTATTGTGGGACGAGATCATGCTGGCGTAGGTGACTATTACGGCACTTACGATGCGCAGAACATCTTTGATCAATTTGAAGACGGTGATATTCAAGTCATCCCACTCAAATTCGAGCATGCGGCGTATAGTTTGAAGGCCCAAGGCATGGTGTCAGCAAAGACATTCCCAAAGCTCGAGGGAGATCAAATCTTTCTTTCAGGAACAAAGGTGCGAGAAATGTTGGCTCGCGGCGAACGTCCACCAAAGGAATTTTCACGCGAGGAAGTTGCAGACGTGTTAATTACATGGGCCACTGCAGAGGTTCCTGCTGGCGCTTGATGTATAAGTTTTAGAAGAAGATACGTGTGAGGCTGTGGCCAGAAGCCAATATGCCAACACCAACTTGGAGATGATTGAACAAAAATGGCTGAGCAAGTAGCAACGAACATTACTTGGCATGAAGGTGAGATTACTGCTGAGAAGCGGCAAGAGAATATGGGGCAGCGTGGCGCTACGCTCTGGCTGACCGGTCTGTCAGGTAGCGGCAAGAGTACCGTTGCTGTGGCGCTTGAGCAGATGTTGATTGCCAAAGGGAAACATGCTTACCGACTCGATGGTGATAATGTCCGTCATGGCCTCAATAAGAATCTGGGTTTCTCAGCTGAAGATCGAACAGAGAACATCCGCCGCATAGGTGAAGTCACCAAGCTCTTTGCAGATTCAGGCATGATTTCAATCACCAGTTTCATCAGCCCTTACAAAGCTGACCGCGAACTTGCCCGAAGTGCTCATGAAGAGGCAGGAATTCCTTACTTCGAGGTCTATGTAGAATGCCCGCTTGAAGAGGCAGAGCGACGTGATCCCAAAGGTCTTTATAAGAAGGCAAGGGCTGGAGAGATCAAAGGTTTCACGGGAATCGATGACCCATACGAAGAGCCAGAGGCTCCAGAAATGGTCATTCGTACCGACCAACAGACCATCGAAGAGAGTGCCACCACCTTATTGAACCTGCTGGAATCTAAGGGAATTATCTAAATTCTTCCGCAGCAGTAGAAATGAAGTTTCGTGAACGGGTCTGCTTTGAAAGCAGGCCCGTTTTTTATCGCCTTGACTTGGAGGGGCCAAATGGCATCCAGGACCATGCGTCATTAGCCAGTAAGGGGGTGAATTCAAGGCCTGTTGCTCCATCAAGACGCACCAGGGGCACCCCAGCCTTGTCGCCGCGTGAAGTAGGCACACCAGCTGTTTGTAGGTTGCCAGATCCGGCATCCACGATGTCACCGTTTTCATCGAACCACCACTGCTGAATTTCCCAAGGGTTGGGAGCAATCTCACCCTCAGCGGCTGTTGTTGGAATGAATTCTCCAACACCGGGCGGGCGAAGTTCAACGTAACCCCATTTGGTGCCTGGAAGGCTCGGTACGTCAGCGGTTGGATCATGAGTTGCTGCAAACAAGATCATCCGCGACTTCTGCGCCACCTCACTCATTCTGGTCGCAGCAAATCGCTCATTTGCATATTGACTGCCCCAGGGGTGATACCGAGTGGCACGGCCACCGTGATGCGAGTCGCCACCAAGTGCAATAGAGTTGAGACCAAAGCTCGGGCGAAGACTGACGCCAATACCACCATTGGCCATGGAGCCTGGCCCATAGATATTGTTTTGCACTTCACTATCCATATACGACAGTACCTCTTCGTCGCGGTAGTCTGTCATGACTGTTTTATATCCGTCCGCGAGATACGGCGCGAGTCGCCAGACATACCCAGCCGCATCTTCTTGCCCAAGCTGTTGACCATTGACTTTGGCATCAAGCTGAAAGGGCATATCTGCGGCGTTGGAATAGTCGTCGGGAAGGGTGTAGCCAGGCATCAACTTTCCATCGTTGTCAGAAGTGTATTGCGAGTAACCATTGGCCATTTGCCGAAGAGCATCGGTTGATCGTGCTTGGCGTGCTGTTTCTGAGGCACTCGAAACTGCAACAATAATGATCGAAGCCAGGATCGCAATGATACCTAAGACAACCAGTAGCTCGATGAGTGTAAAGCCAGAGTCTCGCTTATGGCTGTGATGCTTCATAGAAGGTGTCCTCGGTCAACCACCACAGTAAACATAGTCATCAAATTTTTCGATGACACTTGGTCCGGCGCCAATAAAGTCCTCAGCCTCGTAATCGGCGCTACCGATTGGTGTATCGATACTCCCTGGCCCATCAGTCGCAGCAAAGTAAATGCCGTCGGGCCCGGGTGAGATCAAAACGATACTTCCACGAGAGACGGCGTCCCATGCAGAGACTGCTTTGATACCGTTTCCATTGGAATTGAGATGGCTACCGATTGCTGGTTGGCGAATAATTTGGGCAAGCAGTGCGTGTCCAGCCGTATCACCTGTCGAGAGTGAATTAGCGTTGCTGAGAACACTGCCGCCATTCCAGTTGGCAAAGTTCTGATCATTGTTGTCAATGTTGTTGGATAGCAGGTATGGATGGGCCGTTTCTAGGTAGTACTGTGGCCTGTTAGTGAGATCGCCATTGGTGAGATCACCACGACTTCTTGTTTGGCGGAAGTACAGGATAGGCCGGCCCCCACCATCAAGGAGATCTGGTAACAGTTGTCCTGCTCCACCGAAACCGGGAGAGTATTGTGCAGAGCCAAGCGCCTCAATGTCTGCCATTTCACGTTCACTGGGCGAAAAGTAGGGTGACCACTTTTGCCCCTTGATAACGGGTCCCTCACCAATGCGTTGGCGGTTGACTTTCATACGGTAGCCATTGCTATCACTTGGATTGTTAAAGACAAACTCAATCCAGCCATCAGCTGACGAGTATTCATCGTAGGCAGTTTGACCAATCTCTGATTCAACGACGTAGCCACCCATGAGGTGCAGTAGTGCATTTTCAGTTCCGCTGATACGTGGATCACCCGCAAGAATGGCTTCTGGAACAATCCCCGGTAGATAGCCATGATCTTGGCGAAACTTCTCACATGCTTGTGCGAAGCTATCCATCACAGCGGTTGTTTGTGCTCCATAAGCTCTATTTCGCGCACTGGAAAGTGCGACTAATAGAATGCCGAGCAGAATCACAATGATGGAAATGACAACCAGTACTTCGATCAGTGTAAAACCCGAACGCGGTCGTGGTTTTTGTAGTCTCGTACGATGTTGAAAGTTAAGTGCGGCGTACATGTGGGCGTCTCCAAGCAAGTCCGTGACCGGTGTTCACGCGAACACCCTCGGCCACGGGACCACACGGGCCCGTCACGCTCATCCGCTTCATCAGAAGGATAGCACCTCCAACACCTCAGGCGAGTGCTTCTTGTGTTATTGAAGGGCTGTTTTCTTTCCCAGAGAGAGTGTATGGCGTTTTTGGGACTCGCAGCAGGGTTTGCATGGCTCATGCTTGTCCATAGCCGTTGTAAGGCCACCGAGGCGAGAGCTTTCTTGGTAACATCCCCGCGCTCATTCAAGATGCGTCCACTGCAGCCTTTGAGGTGTGCTTCACGTGGGCGAGCCCGCTGCAGATCTCACCCGACAAGATCGCTGACGGCTCTCTTCTTGTCGGGTTCAGGATGTGTGTGGTGAAGCTCTATATTGGCAATCTAGCCTTTTCGACGACTCAGGCTGATCTCGAGCAAGCCTTCGCCCAGTTCGGTGAGGTGAGCGACGCAACCATTATCAATGATCGTGAAACTGGGCGCTCGCGCGGTTTCGGGTTCGTTGAACTGGCCGGTGAGGCGGCTGCGCGAGGTGCGATCAGCAAGATGGATGGCACTGATCTCGGTGGCCGGCAAATCAAGGTGAATGAGGCAAAGCCTCGGCGTTGATGATTTCGCGGCCTAAAGCGCGTCTATAGGAAGTTACACAACAGTCTGAAAATTCGGACACGACTGTTGAGCGCGCCCTTTGGAGAATCTAGTGCTCATGGCCTTGGCTCGGTGGCGGCTCATTGGTGGGGGCCGGTCGATGTGGTGCTGGTGTGCCATCACTATTCAGAGGCATTAACTCAATGGCACGGAATTCAACGGGGTGGCTTTCTGCTTGGAGTGAGATATATCCAGAGCCAAGCTTGTCTTGCCCCTGAGCCTTATCGATTATCTGCTGGGCGTCGGGATCATTGGCATCAAGTTTCGGGTTTTGATACTCATGAACCAGTGTGCCATTAATGTAATGGCGTATTCGATTGCTGCCGAGTACTTCAACTTCCATACTGACCCATTGATCACCGTGATAGGTCTCTGCCTTTGATTCGATGACATGGGCTTTGGTGAGCTGATGGTCGACTTCGATATGCGTTCCAGGTGTGCAGACATTTCCTGTTGCTCGCTCATTTGTTCCGTCACCGCCTAAAAACTGAAACTCAATGCAGACGGGAAATGGTTGATCTTGGCGCATTGTTTTTGGATCTTGGCAGTGAAGCATGACCCCGCTATTGCGCCATGCCCATCCCGGTCCACCTGGGACTTGCTCACCCGTAAAGCGGTACTCAAGTCGCAGACGATAGTTTTCAAAGGGTTGTTGATAGAACAAGTGCCCAAAGCGATCTTCGAATCGTTCGTAATCCGCATAGCGCATCTTGATGGCACGATCTTCAACGTGGACCGTATTCAGTGGATTTTCACCCAGTTCATGTCCATTGATTTTCATGGTCCAACCATCAAGGTTCTCACCATTAAACAATGGGATCCATCGGTCAGCGGTACCGTTCTCGCTCGGTGTGACGTGTAATGTGTCCTCAACCTCTGATTGCTCGAGAACGTTGTGTGTTGGCTCGGTTTGTTCTTGGCCGTGAGCCATGGGCACCATGGCCAAGTGAGCAAAAGCAACCAAGGCAACTGACATACGGAAAGTGTTCATCGCGAGGCTCCTCTGATCCAGCATTTTACTGGCGGTGGACTTCGACGAACATCAGCATGACAGATCAACCGGCATCGCAAAAGTGAAACCGCCCGGAATGGGGGTCCCGGGCAGTTCCACAAGGAGAGAAAGAGAGTATTTGGGAAGAGAGAAGAGGGGTTCAATTCATCAAGTCACAGGTCCGTTTGGACCAGACGGGTGCTTCTAAGAAACTTCCTCCCGTCCTACCTTTAGATACGTCTTAACTGTTCGGTTGGTGCGTTTGTACTGCAATCTTCTGTCTTTTTTTTGAAAAATCCCCGCTCTGAGGTTCTCAGAGCGGGGATTTTGTCTAAACGAGTGATCTGTTTAGGGCTTCCTAACAAGCATTAAACAGACCCCAAAGAAGAGAGAAGGCGGGAGCCTACGACACGATCGCAGGCAGAAGCGAGGGAATTGGGTCTACTAATAAGAGTTATGCGCTTCTCAGCAGACCTACGTGAGAAATTAGGAGAATTGAGAAAAAAGAATGCAAAGTGTCATACCACTCCAAATTCGTTGCGAAAACGCATCGGTGGCATAGAAGTTCGGTCATCAGATCAAAACACTTGGTTT
>CALCOW010000078.1 GCA_937899935.1 uncultured Phycisphaerae bacterium | reverse complement strand
GAAGTGTGATTACGAGGTTGAGAAAGCTCAGCGCGGCATTATTTATATCGATGAGATCGATAAAATTGGAAAAACCTCTCAGAACGTTTCGATTACGCGTGACGTCTCAGGGGAAGGCGTACAGCAGTCATTACTAAAAATGCTCGAAGGCGTGGTCGCCAATGTACCGCCACAAGGCGGGCGAAAACATCCCGAGCAGCAGTACATCCAAATGGACACGACACAGATATTGTTCATCTGCGGCGGTTCGTTTGATGGACTGACTGATCTGATTAGTCGCCGGCTCGGACGTCAGAGGATCGGCTTTAAATCGCGAACCAATGATGATCGACAGGCCTCTTATGAAGATAAGATTCTCCACCAATCTGAGTTACTTTCTCAGGTTTCAACAGAAGACGTGCTTCAATTTGGACTGATTCCCGAGCTGATCGGGCGCCTTCCGGTCATCACACCCTTGATGCCCTTGTCGGACGATGCCCTCGTGAGAATCCTGACCGAGCCGAAGAATGCCCTCATCCGTCAGTACTATCATCTGTTCCATATTGAGGGTGCCGAACTGGAATTCACAGACGACGCACTCAAGCTGTTTGCCCAAAGGGCAATCAAACGAGGTATGGGTGCCCGGGCACTGCGTGCGATCCTTGATGAATTCATGCTGGATCTCATGTATGACTTGCCTGAATCCGGAAATCGCGGCCAGCGCTATGTTGTGGATGCTGATGCAGTGGAGCGGGAAGCTGATCTTGCCTCACTGATGGTCCCCAATGAAGCCAAAGAATCTGCCTAAGCCGGCGGGATGGCTGTGAGGCCTTGCCCCAAACCAATCTGCCCGTATACTGCCGAATTGCAGTCACTCACCTACCCAGATACTCTGGGTGGCCTCAGGAGCATGCTATGCCACGCCAATGCCATTTTACCGGCCGAAAGACACAATCTGGAGGACGCCGAATCTACAGCGGTCGCCCGAAGTATCAGGGCGGTATCGGCTTGAATGTCACTTCTCGCACCCGACGAACCTTCAAGCCCAATCTGCAAAATGTACGTGCGATCATTGATGGCAAGCCAGTGCGGATCAAAGCCTCCACAAGAGCTATTAAAGCCGGTTTGGTCGTCAAGCCACTTCGCCGTAAGTACGGCTACACACGGCAACAGCGACAAGAACAAGCCGCTCATTAGCCCCCGTGCTTGAGCTGAATTAAGCGCAAAACCTACCCCCTGATGTCCGTTGCCTTGGCAGCCAAGGACCGATATTCTTGGGCCTTACTTGGCAAGATGTGGAAAAATGCCCACGATCAAGTTGACCTGAGCGTTTGGGGGCGTACCGTTGAGGAAGATAAATCGCAATCCGACCCAAGGAGCTTTTGCCACGGTTCAGATGGTAGTTCACCTACCCTACCGTTTACGGCGGCTCAAAATCGATCGACGGTGCGATTTGCAATCTGAACAGGGAGAAATAAGCGTCATTGACGCGTCGGTGGTTTCCACTTCGGTGGGATAGTTTGCGTGGTTGTTTTTTGATTGAGCAAAGAGAGTACTTGTCGTGATGAGTGATCGGATTCATTCAGCACCGTGCAAGTGTGGGGCGAGGAGGAAGCAGGCGTGGACATGGATGTTTCCAGGCAGATTCCAGGGTTCTTGGCCAAATGGCCAAATCGAGGTGGTTGAACGTTGAGTTCCGTAACGGCACAGTCGGATATTGATCGAGTTCGACAAGCCACAGATCTAGTCCAGCTCATTGGTGAGCATGTTGCTCTGACACCGAAGGGTCGAGAGCATGTTGGCCTATGCCCATTCCACGAGGACTCGCGTCCATCGTTGGCTGTCGTAACGCATAAAGGCAATGCTTTCTACAAATGCCACGCGTGCGGCGCCTCGGGCGATGCATTTACCTTTGTTGTGGAATACCTCAGACAAGACTTTCGAACGGCCCTTCAAATGCTCGCCAACCGGGCCGGCATCACGCTGACTGGCCGCGTTACTGAAAGCACCCAACAGAACTCCACACGAGACATAAAAACAACTCTGGAAAAAGCTGCGAAGTTCTTTCAAAACAATCTCAAAGATCAGCATACTGGCCGCACCGCACGTGCCCACCTCGAGGCCCGTCATGTGAGCCTTGACATGGTTGAGCAGTTTGGCTTGGGCCTGGCACCAGATGCCTGGGATGGCTTACTACAAGCGGCAACCAGAGATGGCGTCAGTGAACAACAGCTTGAATCTGCTGGCCTCGTGCGAGCTCGCAAGTCCGGTTCTTCAAATGGCTACTACGACACCTTTCGAAATCGATTGATGTTTCCGATTCGCGATGAACTCGGTCAGCCTATTGCCTTTGGTGGGCGTGTCCTGAACAAAGATGACGAACCAAAGTATGTAAATAGCCCGGAAACTTCGCTGTTTAAGAAGTCCCGAACGCTGTATGGCCTGGATGTCGCAAGACGCAACATCATTGACTTGGGACAAGCCATTGTCACCGAAGGATATACCGATGTCATCGCCTGCCATCAGGCCGGGTTTACCAATGCAGTAGGCACACTCGGCACCGCGCTCACCACTGATCACGCAACGACACTTGCCCGCCTGGCCCCACGTGTTGTCCTCATCTTTGATGGCGACCAAGCTGGACAGCGAGCTGCTGATCGCGCCGTTGAGGTGTTCTTTTCAGCACCCGTTGATGTCTTTGTCAGCGAATTACCAACAGGCATGGACCCTGCTGATCTGCTGGACACACCTACAGGCACAACAGAATTTCAGAGCTTGATCGATCAGGCGCCAGATGCTCTTTCGTTCAAGCTTGGTCGACTGGCCCATGCATTAGTTGATGAACAGTCAATTTCTGGCAGGCAACAACTGATCGAACGTGCTATTGACGAGTTGGCATCGCTAGGCCTCGGACGAATGGTTGGTGTACGACGCCATCTCGTCGTCGAACGCCTTGCTGAGATCATTGGCATTCCGATCCGTTCAATTGACCAGATGCTCAAACAAGGGATCTCTAAAGCCCGAGTATCGACGCCCAGCACAGCGAGCACCAGCAGTTCCCTACTGAATGACGCTCCGAGCAATTCTATTGACAACCCATTGCCTCGAGCCCGCCGTGTCGCCGAACGTGAATTGATTGCCCATCTGCTCTTTGAGACAGAGCTTGGCCAAAGCATCATCACCCTCAATGACCGTGAAGGTTGCGCCCTGGAACTTTTCCCTCCATCAACCTTTGGCGATGGAGTTGCCAGAAGTATTGCCTCTGCGCTCCAACGCTTACTCGCAACAGGCGTTCCAAGCATGCAACAAATACTGGCCGATCTGGCCGAACACGACGATGAAGCCGCCCGTGGCTTAGCTGCAGAACTTTACTTTGAAGGCCAACGTCAAGCAGGTAGCTTTGAGGGATCCAACCAAGAACGACTTGCTGCATGCATTGAAGCGCTGGCCATGAGAATCCAACGTGATCAAATTGATCAGCGTGTTGAACAACTACATAGCACCGCCACTGCTGGGGCCAATAGCCCAGCCATGGCCAGAGAAGTCCTTGAAGAACTCCGTCGTCGCGGCCCTGACGCGGCGGCTATATCACGAAGTGTGAGGACCTAGTCCTGATTAAGCCGTTCCCTGCCCCGCTCCTTGTTGGATCGGGCGCATCCGGCCAACCTTAGTTCGAACAATGGGAGTGCCCACGTGTCCGTAACGATTCCCGCCTTACATCCATCACTTGCCCTACTGGTTCATCGAAGCGTTGAACGCAAATGGGTTAGCTACGAAGAGCTCAATACCAGCCTACCTGATGAGATGGTCGATCCAGATTCTCTGGATGAGATGATTGTCATAATGGAAACCCTAGGGGTTGAGTTTATCGACCAGGAAACTGTTCGACTCAAGAACCTAAATACCGTCCTGGCTCCACTCCAGACGAACCTCAAGTTTAAACGCGATGCGCCTCCCCGTCCGGGCGATGAAGATTCCGCCCCGGCACGCGAGAGCGATGACGCTGAAGAAGAGCGAGATAGCGTCAATGCCAATGATGATCCTTTAGGCGGCCAAGAGGAAGTTGAACTTCTCGATGAAGCCGAAACAAGGGCGGTCATTGAGGAAGCTATTGGCTCCAGTGGCTCAAAGCGCATCGATGATCCAATTCGAATGTACCTGACTCAAATGGGCACCATTCCGTTGCTCACCAGAGAAGAAGAGATTCGCTTGGCCAAGAAGATCGAAACAACGCGAATGATCTTCCGGCGTCGCGTCTTGGAATCTGACTATTCGGTACAACAGGCCGTTGAAACACTGCAACAGGTACACGAAGGCCAACTTCCCTTCGACCGCACCATGCGAATCTCGACTGCTGAAGCAAACGCAAAAGAAAAGATTGCTCGCAGAATACCGGTTAATCTACGTACTATTCGTCGCTTACTAGACATCAATAGAGCGGCATGGGAAGCACTACAAAATGACAACCCTAGCAAACGCCAGCAGGCGCAGCTCGAGACCGAGATTCTATCTCGTCGAAGGCGCATGGCAGTGCTTGTTGAGGAGTGCTATCTCAGAACAGCGCGTATTCAACCACTTCTACGGCGACTCCAGTCCTTGAATCGAAAGATGCACCAGCTCAAACGAGATCTTGCGAAAGCTGAACGCTATCCCAATCGCTTTGATCCCGAAGATGTCATGGTGATGGAAGAAGAGCTCGCTGGCATTAGCGATATGGTTCTTGAAACACCTGAAACACTCGTTTCACGAATCGCTTCTATCGAGCGTGTCTTCAATGAGTACGAGCAGGCCAAACGAGACTTGTCGGGCGGCAACCTTCGCCTGGTCGTCTCAATTGCCAAGAAATATCGCAATCGTGGGCTCCCCTTCTTAGACATCATCCAAGAAGGCAATACCGGCCTCATGAGAGCGGTCGACAAGTATGAGTACAAGCGTGGATATAAGTTCTCAACCTATGCAACATGGTGGATTCGCCAAGCTATTACACGTGCGATTGCTGACCATGCCCGCACCATTCGTGTTCCCGTCCACATGATTGAAACCATGTCAAAACTGCGAACCATCCAGAAGCATCTCCTTCAGGAAATGGGCCGAGAGCCAACCATTGAAGAACTTGCCCAGCGAGCGAAGATGAATGTTGATGAAACCCGCCGAGTCATGAAAATTTCACGGCATCCCATCAGCCTCGATCGCCCGGTAGGCGAAACGGAAGATTCTCACTTTGGCGACTTTATCGAAGACGAGCGACAAGAAACGCCATCAGATACGGCGACCAGTGAAATGCTACGAGAACGCATCAATGACGTACTCAAGACACTGACGTATCGAGAACGTGAAATCCTCAAGCTTCGATATGGAATTGGCGATGGATACACCTACACACTTGAAGAAGTAGGTCGCATCTTCAAAGTCACACGAGAACGTGTACGCCAGGTTGAATCGAAGGCCATTCGAAAACTTCAACATCCCGTCCGAAAGAGGCGATTGTCGAACTTCCTTGGTGGACCCGGCGAAGCGACAGAGTAGACCTCACTAGAAATCATATAAAAAAAAGCGACGCCATTATTGGCGTCGCTTTTTTTATCGACCATAGTCTTATCGTGAAACTGGGATGGTCAAGACAGGCGCGGCGCCTTTGACGTTCCCTGACTGCAGGTCCATAAAGAGATCAACCAGCAAGAACGTCGACTTCGAATCTAGATCGTTGTCTGCAATGTAGTACCAATCACCCCGATACGGCACCGCCACATACGCATTCTCCGGTCGCTCCCGGCTCCAGCGAATGTCAATGAGATCACCGCTCAACTGATCCCATTCAAACACCTCACCATCTAAGCTGCGCGTCACCGTGACAAGACCATCTTCAATAGCCTCTGGCGGCACCTCAACTGACTGAGAAACATAGAAGAGAATGTCATTCATCGAGCGAGTGACCATGGTGATGGTCTGATTATCTGCGTAGCCAACGGCGTAGATCACTGGAATATGAACAGCATCTGCCGAAATCCCTAGGAGATCACGCAACATTCGTAAACGCTGGAGATCCCCAGCTTTTTCATGATTCACCACCAAGCGCATTTCTGCTTGGCCTTTCGAGCCATAGGACCACTCGATGACACGATGGCGCTGCAACACTTCGAGTAATTTGGATGCTCGCAAGAAGTCCTCAAACGCCGGTTGAAGATCGGGTGTCGGCCCTGCTGCCGGCGAGGCATTCTGCAGATCATTAATCTCTTGGACAGCCAAACGCATCACGCGATCAACCGACCAACCCGACTGCAAGAGAAGGAGCATTGTTTCAAGCGGTACTGGTGTGAGCATCTGGCGGACGAATGCTTCACCGGAGAGCGGCGTATAGGTAATCGTCGGACTTTCAGTAAAAGTGCCCCCTAAACTTAAGGGCACCAGGTTCCCAGCCACTGCGGCTGGTGATCCGCCCGCTCGAAAGTTCAACCCCAACGATGTGGACACTTGAGGATTCGAAGAGATGCTGGTGATCTGGAGGAAACTCGGTCGATCTCGGTACCGCATTCTGACTAAATTGAGCAACAACATCGAAGACTGACTATCACCAACGGCTTTATTGAACTTGGCGCGCCCATCGCGAACGGCGGTTGGCCCAAGGCTGCAGCCAATAAGCGCGACCAAAGCCACAATGATCAATCCTGTCCTGAGGGCTTTATTGCTACTCATGGCTTTTTTCCTGTTCCAAAGAACTCCACCATCCCCAGATATTGGGGATCTCTTCAACCCAGTCTAACCAGCCCCTCCAGCGGCTCGCAAGGCGATCTTGCCTCTTGGGATGGGACAAACAAAAACA
>CALCOW010000077.1 GCA_937899935.1 uncultured Phycisphaerae bacterium | reverse complement strand
GCCACGGTCATACTCAAATCAATGGCTGATTCTTTTGAAGACCTGTACAACGCGCTCAGTGCAGAGTCTATTGCGACGGCACGAGATCAAGCTGAACGATACCAGTTTCAATTTGAAGCCAGTAAAACATCCCTCGAAGAACCAATCTCGAATAGGCAGCAGGTCATTGATCTAAAGCGTAATCAAATTACTCAACTCGAATCCACTTTTAATCAGTACGCTGAATCGGCCGCGCTCAAGCGAGGACTTGAAAGCCTTGATCTTTTCGAACAAGCGATGCAGGCACGCCGGCAAACGCACCAACTCGATCAGAACATCACTCAGAACGAACTTGAACTCCGTTATAACTTACAAGCGGAACATGACTTCTTTGATAGTCAGGCCCAGGCACTCGCCACATTGGTGTCATCCCTTCGGGAAGCACATGCAAATTTAGATGATTTCGCAGAGAGTGCTCGTGTTAACGCCCAGTCTGCATCATCTGATTACAGTCAAGCTGCCAACCAACTCCGGACGATCGGCGAAGCCATCAATGCACGTGAAACACAAAAGCTAGGACCAGCTTACGAACAGGCCAAGACCTATCTATCACAAGCAATAAATGTGGCAAGTCAAGCGGCTCGCATGCGACCAAGCAAAGACCGTTCAACATCAACACGTGCCTCATTAAGATGCGAGGAGCGTCTGGCGCAACTTGCCGCTATGCGTGCGCGGGGCCTTGAATCACAAGCAACTTTAGCTGCGTCAATCGAAGCCGCTATCAAAGCTGGCCTGCTCGACAACAATACTTCCATTGGCAAAACAGATGCCCTGGACAACAATGCTGCGGAGGCCAGAAAACAAGCTTCTTCAGCGTTGACCAATGCGAAACAACTAGCCGCACAGCTCCCCGATGCTCAGCAGCTTGTGAGCAACATTGATGAGATGATGCAACTCATTGGAAGTCCGTCAAACGCTTCACCAAGCGTAACGATGCCGGGCAATACACCAGATACAAGCCCAACACCCGGCATGAGCAGTGGCCTCGATCTCCAGTTGAGCGCTGGCAACAATAGTACGACCGCTGCTTATCCGACACCCGAAGCATTGCTGAAACACTATCAATCACTCGCGCGCACTGACAATCCAAGCGAGCAATTTTCCAAAATGATTGCTCTGACTCACTTCAGCAACCCAGCCAATGCTGCACAACTCGGAAAATTCTCCGAAATCATCCTCGCCTTCTATGAAATGAACACCGCGATGGAGCAGCGTTGGGGCAATGGTCTAGATGAAATGATGGCCGAGGCCCTCAACCCGGTACCGCCATTGGAGAATGCCACCATCACGATGCGGGGATCAGACAATGCAGATATTTCTTACGCTGGACCGTTCGGTATGCCAGAAACATCAGCAATCATTCGCATCAATGGTTCTTGGATGCTCAATGGTGATGCAGAACTTAAGAAGCCTGGTTTCCAGGAAGTGCGCCGCATGGTTGATAAGGCTCCGCAATTAATCAGTAGTATCAAAATGATCACTGATCAAATTCGCCAAGGCAAGTTCCAGACAGAGCAACAAGCGACCATGGCGCTGATGCAAGCAATTGGCCCAATCCTGGGTGGAAGCTAAGGTGCTTTGGTAGAAGCGAACGCCTCTACCAACCGCAACGTTCGATCGTGTTTCGGGCCGCTTCTCTCACCAATACATCTTCTTTTGAATCGTTGGCGATCACAGTGACACGATCTACCAACGCCGGCTGAGCATTCGCCTCATTACCAGCAAGAATCACTGCGTTACGGCGCATCATGTCTAAGCGAGCACGCTTCATCGATGAACTCTTGAAGGCCTTCTGTCGGTCCAGCGCATCCCATCCCAACACTTCCAGGAGATCAAAGTCGCGATTGACTGGCTCATAATCTGCATAAGACGCAAGATGACTGCTTCGGCGTGTTGGCTGATTGTGTGGACAGACTTCCTGGCAAACATCACAGCCAAAAATCCAGTCCCCCATCGGTGCATAGAAAGATTCCTCAATAGATGAACGATGCTCAATGGTGAGGTAACTAATACACCGAGATGCATCGACGGACCAAGGCTTTATTGCCTCTGTTGGGCAGGCATCAATACACCGTGTACATGAGCCACAAGGATCTTCTGGCTCAAATTTGGTCGGCTCAATCTCAAGCGTTGTCACAACAGCACCTAGCAACAAGTAGCTGCCCTCACCAGGCCTCAAGAGAAGGGTATTTTTTCCGACAGACCCAAGACCTGCTCGCTGCGCATGTTCACGTTCCAGTAATGGTGCAGTATCAACACACACCTTGAACTCTGCTTCTACAAAGTTTTCTTTTAACCAGTCGACTAAGCGAAAGAGTCGACGCTTAATGATCTTGTGATAATCCTTACCCTGGGCATATCGAGCGACCTTACCCCGCCTTCCCTGAGGCGATTCAAGTGGTTCATCCGATTGCTTCAATCGACTGTGCTGGGCATGTCGATCAGCCACACAGATAATTGACTTTGCGCCCGGCAACAGCACCCGAGGATCCATGCGGACGTCGATATGACGCTCCAAGTAATTCATCTGACCATGTTGGCCTTCGGCCAGCCATGACAGATATTCTGATTCATAAACGGTTGCAATAGCGGGCGCAACGCCGCCTGCAACGAACCCGAGGTCACTGATGAACTTCAAAATTTCATCGCGATCTGGTTGCTGCATCAAAGATCTCTCACCGCGCTTCCAACATTGTGTCTACGTACTGCCAATGGCTCTTAGATTCGCATATTCCAGAATCAGCGTTCGAGTAATCCCGGTATCAAACTCCACAATCGCCTTGCCACCACGGTGTTGGTGATTGACTTGCCGAATTCGCCCACGTCCAAAAGTGGGATGAACAACCCTCTGGCCTGCCACAAGACCAGCGGAATTTGCGGAGCTATCAGCATCTTGCTGGTACTCATGCCTCCACGGATCATCGATGACTTCCTCATCTATCGCACCCGAAGGCATTTCATTCAGAAACTGACTCGGTGAACACTGCTGACGCATCCCACGCATGGTTCGTTGTTGGGCCCGCGTCAAAATCAACTGCTTCCGAGCACGAGTCATGCCAACGTAGCACAGTCGTCGCTCCTCTTCCATGGCATCATCATTCCCGCTTGCCCGTATGTGAGGCAACAGTCCTTGTTCTATGCCAACCATGGCAACCGTATCAAATTCGAGCCCCTTTGCAGCATGAAGCGTCATTAAGGTGACCGCTCCGAGCTCTGGATCAATCAAGTCTTGACTCAAGGAACGAACTCAATGTTACGGATAAACCGCGTGCACCTTCCTCTGACTCATCTGAATGACCCTCAGGTGATGTGGACCAGACTACAACTTGCGGCCGAATAAAACTCGCCGCAGCAGAGACCAATTCTTCAAGATTCGACAGGCGTTGCAAATCTTCTTCGGTCCGACCACTTCGGAACAACTCATAGAGCCCACTCTCACGAATAACTTCTTCTACCAAATCAGCAAAATCTGGACCATCAAGAAGCATTGTTTGCTCTTGTGACTGAAGATGCATCTGCCACTTCCCTAAGAGCTGCATGAACCGATGAACCGCACTTCGGCTGCGTGCTGACACCTCTGTGACTTCTGTCACGCGCTGCATACCCTCATACAGAGAGCACCCTGAAGCCAATGCAAACTGCTCAATACGATTCAGTGTGGTCGCACCGATGCCGCGAGGTGGGTTATTAACGATTCTTTTCAAGGCTACGTCATCACTTGGGTTCGCAAGAACACGCAAATAGGCAAGCGCGTCTTTCACTTCTTTTCGCTCATAGAAAGCTGTGCCACGCGCAATGACGTAGGGAATTTGCGATTCACGAAAGGCTGCTTCTAATACACGTGTCAGTGCATTGATTCGATAGAGCACCGCCATTTCGCTCCATGGAGTCCCCTGCTCTTCATGGCGCGTACGAAAAACTTCAACGACCCGACGAGCCTCAGATTCTTCATTAATCGTCGCCATGAGTTGAGGTCGCTGTCCTGAGCCCAACTCTGTAAAGAGCTCTTTCGGCAAGTGGCTCGTGTTCTGAGCGATCAATCCGGCCGCCGCCTCGACAATGTAGCCTGTACTGCGAAAATTTTGCCCAAGCGCCACCGTGATGGCGCTCGGATGATGCTGCGTAAACTCTAGAATATTACCTATGTCCGCGCCGCGCCAGGCATAAATAGACTGGTCTGGATCCCCAACTACAAATAGATTTCGATGCCCTTCAACAAGTGTCTGAGCAATGACAAATTGGGCATGGTTGGTATCTTGATACTCATCAATCAATACATAGCTAAAGCGTTCTTGTAATTCAGTACGAACATCCACGTTGTTCTTTAGCAACTTTGCGGTCAACAGAAGAAGATCATCAAAGTCAACAGCACCGGCCGCCCTTAAAATCTCTTCATAGCTTGCATAAATTCTTGCGATCGTGCGAGTGTAAAAATCACTTGCCGAAGCTGAAAAATCTGTCGCATCTTGCATTTCATTTTTAGCATTGCTAATTGCATTCAGCGCTGACATTGGAGTCCAATTTGATAAGTCCAATCCAGCCCTTACCACAGCCTGTTTTGCTGCTTCACGTTGATCCGATGAGTCATAAATTGAAAATGTCTCACTTAAACCAACACTTTCAGCGAAGCGACGAAGTAAGCGTGCACAGAAACTATGAAAGGTCGCCACTGTCAGTCCGGAACCCACAATTTCAGAATCATCAAGAAGCGCATCAATACGATGGCGCATTTCATTAGCTGCTTTGTTGGTAAAGGTCAGAGCCAGTATCTGCCAAGGGGCAATACCAAGATGCACCAGTCGCGCCACCCGACGAGTCACGACCATTGTCTTGCCCGACCCTGGACCAGCCAGCACCAGCGCAGGCCCATCAACATGTTGCACTGCAACCTGTTGTGGGGGTGTCAATCCATCGATAAACAGATCATCCATGAGGCGTATGGCTCCTCGATCCCAACTGAGATCGCTGCAGAAGTCTATCCGGCAGTCAGCATCTGACAATTGCCAGGAATAGGGTCTCGGGTATGGAATCCCACTGTTCTGACAAACACGACAGCCCATAGGGTGATCAAAGAGAGTCACCTTCCTACAACAGGCTGCTGAGAAAATGCCTCCTGGGGCCCCACAGTGAGCCTTAGGACGTGCCTCTGCTCATCCAATCCGAGAAACACAATATATAGGGTTTCAGACAGGTTATGACAGCTTCTCCACGCGACTTATAGTGGTTTTGGCCTCTCAATGCAGGTTCGATAAGATGCCCCCTGCTACATGGTGGATACGAATGGTGGATTTTGCGGGCAAAAAACTATATTGTGGGGTTAGCTTTCTTGCAGACACAAGATGTAGTATTACGATACGTCCTTTATGGACAAAAAAGCTCTTCTTTGCATTTCTCAACGCCGTGCCAGGGGAAACACGGACATATGATAGGTATTTGTTAGGTATTTATGCGGATTTGCTTCTACGGCAAGTTATTGCTCGTTGATTAACACGCCTCCAGTCGCCCCAACATGGAGGGAACTCAGTCACAGCATTGGGCTGATCTGAGCACCAAGCCTTGATCCGTTAACACGCCGATTTGGCGAATTGCAATCGACCGGGAAGGAATGTCAGAGAACTATGACAGTATTAAGTGACATACAAATACGTGAGCAGATTGAAATAGAACCATTTTCCAATCTTGCTCGTCGAGCTGGCCGGGTCTCATGGGGCGTTTCAAGTTATGGCTACGACGTTCGGGTTGGCACATCTTTCAAAATCTTCACGAATGCAACCTCTGGCGGCGCCACCATTGTCGATCCAAAGAAATTCGATGATGAGTTGTTCGTCACTATTGATACAGATGAGACACAACGTGATCACGTTGTGATTCCCCCCAATAGCTTTGCTCTTGCTGAAACGGTTGAGTGGTTCTCAATTCCTCGTGACATTCTGGCAATCTGTGTTGGTAAAAGTACCTACGCCCGATGTGGCCTTATCGTCAACGTGACACCGTTAGAGCCTGAGTGGCGGGGTCGTGTCACTTTAGAAATCAGTAATACGACACCACTGCCGGCAAAAGTTTATGCCAATGAAGGTATTGCCCAATTGATCTTTCTTAAAGCCAACGCTGTCTGTGAAACCAGTTATGCAGACAAAGGAGGTAAATATCAGGACCAGGAGGGCCTGACGCTGCCCATGGTTGACCGCGAATAATTCGGCTCCCCAATACGCCGACCGCGGATTCGACTGCACCAGACGCAAAAACGAACTGAACAAACCTCAGCCTGAAGAGTCCATTGGCATGAAGATTCAAAGACGATTTACTACTAAGGGACAAGACGTTTTTTCGACAGTTGAGTGGACACACCGCTCCAGTCGAATCACCAATACAGATGGATCTCTCGTCTTCGAAATGAATGACGCTGAGGTTCCAGCAAGCTGGAGCCAGCTTGCCACTGACATAATGGTCAGCAAGTACTTTCGTAAGGCTGGTGTGCCGCAGATGAACGCAGATGGCACGCCAGAAACAGATAGCCAGGGACAGGCTGTGACTGGACCGGAGCGATCTGTCAAACAGGTTGTACATCGTCTATGTGGCTGCTGGAGAGCCTGGGGACAAACCCACGGCTACTTTGAGACAACGGAAGACGCTGATGCGTTCTATGACGAACTTGCTTGGATGCTGCTCAATCAAATGGCTGCTCCAAATTCACCACAGTGGTTCAACACTGGGCTGAACTGGGCTTATGGCATCACAGGCCCGGCGCAGGGACACTTTGTTCCTCATCCTGATACTGGTGAGGTGAGTCAAGCGAGTGATGCCTACACCCATCCGCAGCCCCACGCGTGTTTTATTCAATCAGTTCGTGACGATCTGGTTGGCGATGGTGGCATCATGGACTTGTGGACACGAGAGGCGCGTCTCTTCAAATACGGTTCCGGCACTGGAACAAACTTCTCTACGATCCGTGGTGATGGCGAAGCACTCTCTGGCGGTGGAAAAAGTTCCGGTTTAATGAGCTTTCTGAAGATTGGTGATCGCGCTGCCAGCGCCATCAAATCTGGCGGCACAACCCGCCGAGCCGCAAAAATGGTCTGCCTTGATGTGGATCACCCCGATATCGAGGATTTCGTCAATTGGAAGGTTCGCGAAGAAATCAAAGTAGCAGCCATGGTTGAAGGGTTGCGTCTTCTTACTGACGATCAACGCGAACTGGCTGAACAATTGGGACTCCATCTTGATTACGATTTTAACGGCGAAGCTTATCTCACCGTATCAGGACAAAACTCGAACAATTCTGTTCGAATCAGTGACGAATTCTTTGCGGCCGTCGACCAAACGCAAGAATGGGCACTAACCTCTCGAACAAATGGCGAAGTAACCAAGACGCTTGAAGCAAATGGCCTCTGGGACCAGATCTGCTCTGCGGCGTGGCGATGTGCAGACCCAGGCATTCAATTTGATTCCACTATCAATGCTTGGCATACCTGCCCTGACAGTGGCCGAATCAATGCCTCAAATCCCTGTAGTGAGTACATGTTCCTTGATGACACGGCATGTAATCTTGCATCAATCAATTTAATGCAACTGTTTGACATCAATGATTGCAGCTTTGATACAGAGGGCTTTGAACATGCCGTCCAACTCTGGACTGTTGTTCTGGAAATCTCTGTGCTGATGGCCGCTTATCCCTCTGAAATCATCGCCGCTCAAAGCTATCAATACCGAACATTAGGCTTGGGATACGCGAACCTCGGCGCCATGTTGATGCAAGCTGGAATTCCTTACGATTCAGACGAAGGCCGAGCAATCTGCGGTGCTATTACCGCGATATTAACCGGGCGATCTTATGCTACCAGCGCCATGATCGCCGCTGAACAAGGCCCCTTCCCCGGCTTCGAAGAAAACAGAGAATCAATGCTTCGTGTGATGCGCAATCACCGCCGAGCTGCCTATGGCACACCACGGAGTTCAGATGCCTATGAA
This sequence comes from uncultured Phycisphaerae bacterium, assembly GCA_937899935.1. Classification (GTDB taxonomy): domain Bacteria; phylum Planctomycetota; class Phycisphaerae; order Phycisphaerales; family SM1A02; genus JAQWNP01. Next base: position 4,910 of record CALCOW010000077.1, on the reverse strand, counting down.
AAGTTGACGATTACACCAGTACCGATTGAACACGAAATCCTTGCCTCTGATAACAGCCGCATAGGGAATGCAACCCAACTATCCGCACGAGCGACTAAAGCATGGGACGATGCCCTGACACTAGGCAAGCGTTTTGGATTCCGCAATGCACAAACCACCGTCATTGCGCCGACCGGAACGATTGGGCTACTTATGGACTGCGATACCACAGGTGTCGAGCCAGACTTTGCCCTCACAAAATTCAAGAAGCTTGCCGGCGGCGGCTACTTCAAAATTGCGAATCAGTCATTGCGGCCAGCACTCAATACGCTGGGCTATAGCACTGATCAAGTGGATGACATGCTGACTTATGTCATGGGCACTCTGAGCCTAGACACACCAATTGCTGGAACAGAGAATACCCTTCGAGAACACCTTCTGAAGTGTGGATACAAATCAGAAGATCTTGTTGAAGTTGAAAACGCCCTACCTACTGTCTTTGAACTTGGATTCGCATTTTCTGCCTGGTCAATGCCAGAACATGTTCTAGAACACCTCAATATTTCAGTAGAAGAAGCTCGCGAAAATCCATCCTTTGATGGTTTGCTTTCACTCGGACTGACTGCCCAACAGATTGAGTCTTTAAATGTGACCATCTGTGGCACACAGACCATTGAACAAGCGCCTCATATCAAAGAGGAGCACTTAGCTGTCTTTGACTGCGCCAATAAATGTGGGCAGATTGGCCAACGCTTCATCGCTCCACATGGTCACATCAATATGATGGCAGCCGCCCAGCCATTTATCTCCGGAGCAATCTCTAAGACAATCAACCTTCCCAACGAAGCAAGTGTCGGAGACATTGCAAGTGCGTATCGTCTCAGCTGGGAATTAGGACTTAAAGCCAATGCACTCTATCGCGATGGATGCAAACTAAGCCAACCTCTCAACACAAAGACAGATGTTTCTCTTGAAGATGAAGATGACGATGATGTCAATGCTGCCATTGATGAAGTCGCCGTCGAAGTTATCGAAGCAGCAACCCAAGTATCCATCACTGAAGAGCGGGAAGTCGATGATTGCAAGGATGTCGCAGAGTCTCCGGCTTTCGTTGAAAGAATTGTTGAGCGAATTATTGAGCGGCCGATGCGAAGGCGCTTACCGGATACACGTCGCAGTATCACCCATCACTTCAATGTCGCGGGTCATGAAGGCTATCTGACGGTCGGCCAATACGACGATGGATCTCCTGGTGAACTCTTCATCACAATGTCAAAGGAAGGCTCGACCATCGGCGGTCTTATGGACTCTCTTGGCACCGCCATTAGTGTCGCGCTCCAATATGGTGTCCCAGTTGAGAGTTTGGTCACCAAATTCGCACACCAAAGATTTGAGCCAATGGGAATGACGACCAACCGTGATATCCCCTTCGCTAAGTGTCTGGTGGATTACATTTTCCGTTGGCTCGGAATGCAATTCATCGCTGGGTATCGTGAAGCGAATGCTCCACAACGAGCAGAAAAGGACACATCCAACACAGAAACTGCACGGCAGGACGCCAGTGCTCAAGGACAAGAAAAACGTCAAATCACAATCAGTGATGCCAAGGAGGGCACACAATGCCAGAACGATTCGGCCAATACAAGCCAAGGTGTAACAACGACTGGTACGAGTCGGCTTGGATTGGAACACAACACCCCCACCAATACGACAGACCCTTCCCCTCAGTCGAGTTCAGACGGTGGGATAGGTTCACGAGTGATTCTTTCGAGCCATGCTGGGAAGTCTTCGGATACCCCTGCCGACGAGGTGAGGACAGGCGGGGCTTCTGCTTCACTCACGACAGTGGTGAAGCACGAGTCGATCGCAGTGAGATCCGAGACCATCGAACAAACAAACGAATACGCAGAAACACAGCACGCTGCACGAGCTATTGATCATTCAAATGCATCAATGATGGGCGATGCCCCCGCTTGTGACGGCTGCGGATCAATCACTGTGCGTAACGGCAGCTGCTACAAATGCATGAACTGCGGCAACTCAATGGGCTGCAGCTGATAGGCGTAATTTTCTTATTGTTTCGTCCGCTCCAATCGCTCCGGGAGCAGACGAAGATGGATCAAGGGTGAGAGCGGATGATGGAAGGAGATACCGCACAAACGATTTCGGAGGAAGGAGTCCTCTGATATCGGGATGGGTGAAACAGGGAATCGCGTGAAACCCGTAATCTTCTCTGATCCTCTCTTCATTGAACACGAGGGGGTCACCGTATAGATCACTGCGCTACTGGCAGTGGAGAAAGATCGGCGGACACTCAACATCCTCCTCATCTCACCGCTTGTTCCGGTTGCCACAGGTCACCGGAAGACCATGGCACCTGGGGAAGCTCACCCCGTCGGACCTTCGACCCCGGCGTGGACTTGAGCTTCCACTCTTCCCTCCCCCCCGAAGTGGTCCCACCACCGCTTCGGGGGGATTTTTCATTGACGCCTACGATGCCTCCATGCAGTTACACTAGAGACCATGTCATTCATCATCACAACACTGCTATCGATTACCTACCTAAATTCCTCTCTGACAGACCATTGGCATTGGCAAACGCGAGGTACGGAGCTCATCCCTGCTTCTCATACGCCCACAGCGGTCCCAAGAGATCATGTTGAGATTGAGGCCGATCCAAATGGAATCGTCTTACCCGGGCGCGCTGTGCCTTTTATCGTTGTCTCTCAGCTCACCGATTTAGACAACCCGCTCCCAAAGAACGCCCTGACCGTTGATGCATGGATATCCATCGATATGCCAACCACCTGGGGAGGATTTATCAGTGCGGTGCAAGACAACGGGGAAGCCGAAAAGGGATGGGTCTTAGGCTATGACCAGACCGCCTTCACTTTTGGCTTGGCCAGTGAGGGCCGCGATGATGGCGATGGACAAATGACCTATCTGAAGGCCGATCGTCCCTATGAAATCGGACGATGGCATCATGTTGCCGGGACCTATGACGGCCAGCAAATGAAGTTGTTTATGGATGGACAGCTTGTGGGTATCACTGATGAACAACAAGGTCCTGTTCTCTACGATCAAACCGCCCCGCTCGCCATTGGTGGCTACCTTGATCGTAATGAAGATCAGGGTCTTGATGGCCGCCTAAACTCGGTCAGCATTCAATCAACTCCGCAATCAGCTGCTGAGATCAAAGCACTCTATAAACAGAAGCAACACCTCAACAAGCTGCCTCCGAAAGTAGATACAAAACTTGATTGGATGGTTGCTCCGTTTTTAACTTGGCCAACAACTGATGGCGTCAGTGTGATTGCTGAATTGACGCGACCAGCCGCAATGTGGGTTAAGTATAAGCGTGAAGATGGCAAATGGATGCAAGTCGTCCATGATGATCCCGTGGCCCTTCATGAATTTCGACTCCAAGATCTGTCGCCACACAGCAAGTACTTCTACCAAGTTGGGGCCGAGATCACTGATGTCGCCGGAACTCAGTCAATCGAAAGCCCCTTGCTGACCTTCAGAACAGCCGCAGAGCGCGGTGATGCATTTACTTTTGTAGCCATCGGTGACACACAGGCTCAGCCACAAGTCGTCAAACGCGTTTCTGATCTCGCCTATGAAACGCGACCGAATCTCTTGATCCATGCTGGAGATCTTGTGACGACTGGTTCTGACAAGAGCCACTGGACGGGTCACTTTTTCCCCAACATGCAGCCACTTATTTCTCGCGTGCCAATGATGCCCGTACTTGGTAACCACGAGCAGGATGCCCAACATTACTACGACTATATGAGTCTTCCAGAACCCGAGCGATGGTACACCTTCTCATACGGTGATGCTGATTTCTTTATGATCGACGGCAACCGTGATCTGGCAGATCAATCTGAACACAATCTCGTATTGGTTTCCCACTCTCTAGGCTTCGAGAAAGCCGCGCCCAATGGAAATTCGCCGTACTCCATCAGCCACCCTGGACGAGCGATAGTGATGACTATGGTGACACCTTTGAAACCACATCACACAGAGGTGATCCCAATGCCCGAAACATCACCGCCCTGCTAGATAAATATGGTGTGGACATTTGCTTTAGTGGGCATGTCCATGACTACGAACGAACTTTTCCGCTCTCTGGCGAGTCGGTGGTCCCCTGGGAAGAAGGCGGTGTCATCTATGTCACCTGTGCAGGGGGCGGTGGCACACTTGAAAACTTCGATCCGGCCAATACCTTTTTTGGACACCGAAAAGCACAACGACATCACCTCGTCTATGTAGGTATCCACGGTGGCATACTTGAGTTTCAAGCCATTGATGAAGACGGTCGCCTCTTCGATGTGATGACGCTCGACAAGCGAAGCGGGCGTGCCCTGGTACCGCTCAACGAGTAATCCTGTGACACGACCAGATCAAGCTCAACCAAGTCAGAGGCCCACCGCCAAAGATCCACCTCGCACCTATCGCGTTAGTTGTGCGCCGGGCCTCTCTCCTTGGCTCTCGCAAGAAATTGAATCTCTCGGTTTATCTGTATCGGGCTCTGACCATACTGGGATTGTGACCCAAGGCAATTGGACCGACGCGATGCGCATGTGCTTACGCCTCCGTACGGCCTACCACGTCCTACAACGTTTTGCTGATATACGTGCTGTTGATGCTGACATGCTCTACACAGAATCGGTCCGACTGCCATGGGAGCGGGTTATTTCCCCCGATGGCTATGTCTCTGTTATTTCTGCAGTGCAAAACGCCACAATTGATAATTCGATGTTTCCCAATATGAGACTTAAGGATGCCATTGTCGATCGTATTCAAAATGTTCATGGCCGCCGACCCAATGCAGGGTCTGATCGAACACAGAGTGTTGTCCACCTTTACTGGAAGGATGATCAGGCGAGAATCTCGCTGGATCTCGCTGGGCAAAAGCTGTCAGATCG
>CALCOW010000076.1 GCA_937899935.1 uncultured Phycisphaerae bacterium | reverse complement strand
ATTGGCGGGCCTCTCGGCCTGGGGTGCGAGGATCACCTGGCCGGTCGATCCACATCACTGTCCCGCGCTCTATGCTTGAGCCGTTTGCCCATCCACCCTGGGGATAAGGTTGCCCTTTGCCGTAACCAACATCTGCTGGATCTGGGTACATCAACACGGCTGCAGCACCAGCACGCTGAGCATTCTTGACCTTAAGGCCTCGAAAAATTCCGCCTGTACGAACAACAACAACCTTACCTTTGGGATCAATACCTTTTGCTTCAAGAAGATCGAAGTCATCAACGGTGCCCCGATTCGCGTAGATCACCTCCTCAGTGACATCACCACTACCGCTATAGGCTGACCATCCAATTGGTAAATCAGGATGATTGGTTGCCGAATCTCCACCGACCGGTTGCTCTTGAAGCGATAGTGACACTGGGTAACCATTCGCCGGCTGCTTGCCAGATGCAGCAACAATCTCGACGGCTGCATCAACTGGTTCAGCGAGGTAGGGCCAGATATTTTGCTGCTCAACGGTAATACCAAGCTTCTCAAACGCCGCCTTAAGGAGAACGACCATTTCTCGATCTCCGGAACTGCCGGCATGATGGGGCACACTTGTAAACAGCTCGTGGTAGGCCGCGAGGCTACTCGCTGAAACACTTGAATTCAGCTCTCTCTCATATCTCAACTGATCGCCGCGCCGCATTGGCACCCACCACAACAGCGCACTTTGTCGTGCGAGGCCATCGTTTTGCCCAGGCCAAGCAGGCACCGCCAACAAGAGTATGCACAGACCAGTAATCGTAATGAGGTTCACGTGGCAATCCTGCTTTCCCAAAAGATTCATTCACTACGCTTTCTTCTTGGCACCTTTATTCTCCAGATAGCGCAAAATTCCAGAGACATTCATGCGGATCACATAGTCATGCACGTGTGCATCATAGGTCTCGTCGTCGACACCAGCCTCAAGGGCTGACGAGCGGAACCAAGTTTGATACTCCTGCATAATCTGATCAACCCCTTGCTGGTTTTCGACTCGCTCTGCGACAAATGAAACATTCGCCAACAAGTGTTCACGCACCCTTTGGAAGTGTGCCTTCGGATCTGTGCATTGCCCAAAATGGGTCAAGAAGTAACGGTCGGCATTGAGATCATCGAGTAAGTCTAGGCTCGTCATCCAAGCCTCAAGATCAAATTCTGGTGGGGGGGAAGGAAGAAACACATAGTCATCACATCTCGGTATCAACATGGCGGCCGCATCGCCGGTAAAACACCGACGTTGGCACCCATCATCAAGTAGCAACGCGTGGTGGTGGCGAGCGTGCCCAGGCGTTTCAAATGCCTGTAGTGTTGCACCACCAAGGCTGAATTCATCG
>CALCOW010000075.1 GCA_937899935.1 uncultured Phycisphaerae bacterium | reverse complement strand
ATCTCCAGAGAGCGATCGCGCCCAGGACCATAAGCTCTACACCGAACTCGAAGCACTTTCTTGGAAACAAGCCCTCTTCATTGGGCTGCTCCAATGCGGGGCGCTATGGCCCGGCACCAGCCGATCCATGATGACCATCCTTGGCGGCCTCTTTGTCGGCCTCAGGCCACGACATGCCGCTGAGTTTAGTTTCCTTTTGGGATTGCCAACCTTGACTGGTGCATGCATCTATAAGCTTGCGAGTCACATCAATCAGCCAGGGCCAACACTTTTTGAAACCCTGGGAGTCACATCGGTGATCGTTGGCTTTGTCGCCGCAGGCATTTCAGCGGCACTGGCCATTAAATGGCTAGTTGGCTATCTAAACCGCCATAGTTTTGCACTCTTTGGTTGGTATCGAATCGGCCTCACAGCGATCATGGCAGGTCTCATTCTTGGCGGCATCGTGACGATTGAACAGCCTACTGAAGAAGCTCCCTTTTCACCGACCGCCTACGGCACCAACATGACAACACCAACACAGAACACCAGCACGCCAAACATGATTCGCAACTGGCGACCGGGCACTTTGTTGGCTAACCGAGCGCCAAAAAAAGCACCAATCACTGCACCACCACCTGCGGCAGGTAGCGCTGGCCAGAACACATACCCCACCGTTCCCGGCACATGAACACTGGTCCACCCAGCGATCATAAATGCAATCGTTCCAACCACGGCTGCACACGGCGTAAAGCTGGAACTGGTACCACTCACCTTTGCTTGTGGCAGCCCCTCGTACGTCAACCAGGGCACACTTAAAGCGCCACCTCCAACGCCTAACAGACCAGACTTGAATCCTGCGGCCCCACCAACCGATGTGCACACAGGCCAACCCGGCATCGGTCGCTGCCGTGGCGTGACCTTAAATCCAAAGATCATCAGATAAGACACGATGAACATCACAATGCCAAAAATGATCTGGAGCACCCGACTATCTAACTGATCTGCCAGAATCGCCCCGCCAATGACGCCAATTGTCATGCCCGGAACAATGCGCAGCGTAATCGGCCAGACAATATTGCAACGACGCCCATGCGACACCACACTGCCAAATGAAGTCGCCACCATGACACAAAGCGCCGTTCCAGAGGCCACATGCATTCGTATCTCATCAGGAATATCTAGCAATAGAAAGATGAGCAAGAGTGTTGGCACCATAATCATGCCACCGCCAATGCCAAGCATGGCTGAAATTGCCCCAATCAAAAGGCCACTGACCAACATAAGTGCAAGCGCCAGAATGAAGTCAGTCACCAGGCAATCCTTCCGCTGAATCGAAAACATATCTCATGGCGTTACGTACTTTGGCCCATTGATTTCAAAGCAGCCAACAAAGTCGGCTCATCCCAAATTTCAATCCCCAATGATTGCGCCTTCTCAAACTTAGAAC
>CALCOW010000074.1 GCA_937899935.1 uncultured Phycisphaerae bacterium | reverse complement strand
TTCTTCTGGTAACCGCAACAACCCCTCCATCTGGTAAGAACCGAGGAGGTAAATCCTGCCTTCGGTCGATTGGCTGCGTTGACTCTAAATGCACACGCCCATCATCATCAAGTTGCACCATCCACCACGGATGATGCTTACCGACATCAGAGTATGATTGAACCGAGTCGGCGCCGCTTTGAATAAGTCGTTTGATAGCACGATCAATCAGATCAGATGGACGGATTGGTACATTTGCGTACAAGATCACCACGATGTGACAGTTGTGTCCAGCGGTTTTGACAGCATGGCGCACCGCATCTGCAACCGTTGCATGATCAGTCGCTAATTCGGCTGGTCGGTTGATGACTTCAACGCCCATTTGCTTTGCAGCAGCAGCAATGTCTGATCCGTCAGTAGAAACAAGAACTCGATCGACGTGTTTGGCTTGTTGGGCATCAATGATTGTGTGGGCAATCAGTGGTAGGCCAGCCACCATCCTTGTATTTTTGGATGCGACGCCTTTGCTGCCCGCACGCCCGATGACGACTGCAAGAATCTCACCATCTTTGGCATTCATAAGCTGATTTTACCACACGATGTGCTGAGAATCAGGACTTACGAGATTCACTTGATTGAGCCAAGTCAGTGAATCAGTCATGATCGATCCAACACTAAAAAACGCAACACCCTCTGGATGCTGCTTGAGCACAGTTCCGTCGCACAGAATGGTCATTTCACGCCGACTCCGCTCACGATTGACGGAAGCTGGAGGGTATGTCGTGAGAATAGGAGATTCAGAGGGGTTGTGTGGTGATGGGCCGGGGTCGATGACAGCGGCTCCACAACGGTTGAGCCATTGATCGTAAAAATCACTGATCTGATCAAGAGTTGATGGGCAGCGGCATATGCGTGGGACCACCCATGGCGTTGGCCAACGCCCAACACATTTTTGACCTTGTAGAAGGGCGTGAATATTGGCGAGTACGTCGTCAAAACAATCAACCCCCATCATTTTCTGATACGCACGACGGGAGGTTGCATTGAGATTGACTGAGATAACGTCCACGGTGGTGTTAAGTAGCTTAGATGCGGCATCCGACGGTTGGACGAGATCAGTCTGAATATGAAGACCACCAAGACCTGCTTCGGTGGCTATTTTGGTAACCCTGTCGAGTTCTTCATAGAGAAGAGGATCTCCGCGGCCACCAAGAGTTAGTAGTGTTTCCTCTGGTGATTCAAGTTGCATCAAGACGCGTTCTACCAGCGCCAGGCTCAAATCGGATTCAGACGTATTCTTGTATTGACAGACTCCATGAGAAGGCTTTGTTGCACGGCGGGGCGTTAACTCGAGGATAATGTGTCGTGGCTGATCATATTGGAGCGACTGATCAACTTCGGCCAAAGCGGTGGACACTTGTAGAGGATCATGTATGTCTGAAACCGATGACAAGACATGCTCGATCAGGGCTTGTCCGCGACGGGTTTCGTACGTTGCACAAATCAATGGCTTTCTGAGTCGATGGTCTATTTGCACATTCGCCTGGGATGCAATTGGATCATGTCGTGGTGCACTGGGTCTGTAGGCCAGGAGTGAACCAAGGCCTACGCCTGTTCGATCGACAAATTGTTCGAGTAAAGCGGTAGAAATCAATGCGTTCCCAAGGCCGGGTGGTGCTTGTGTAAAGACAAGTGGTTGTAGCTGTGGGTTTGCTTTGAAGCGTGTAACAACTGCGTCGATTCCAGATGTTGAAGAGACATCGATCAGTGGCCAGTTGAAATTCACCAGAACCCCTGCATCAAGTTTGTGTTTCTTAAGCGTATGACTCATCGCCTCTGGATGAAGGATCTCGTCATACACCGTGGTGCCACCGAGACCGCCTCGCCAACACCAGCTTGCAAAGAGTCTTGAAGACCTCGTGCCGGGATCCATGGTCATTGGTTTCGTGACATGCTCAATCTCAATAGGCACACCTATCGTTTTAAGCGACAGCGCCTCATCAACTCGAAGATCAGGGTTTAAGAGAATTATGATTTTGTTGAGAGCCGATGAACGCTGTAATCGTTCGACGGTCCACTGCAGCATCGACTTTTGACCAAACGACTGACATAGGTTGTCTTGATCAATAATGGGTATCAGTGCTGCAACAGATATGGATCGGGAATCAGCATTATCCAAGCCCTGAGGAATGTTCGATATCTTTGAGGATTGTTCATTCTGTTTGTCAATCGATGAAATCGTATCTTCGATAAAGCGACAGAGTGTTTGTGCTGCATCACTCATAAGAGTCACATTTGCTTGATCGCGTTGCAGTTGGGCAAGTTGTCGTTGCTGAGCGTTACTGTCTTCCATTAAAGAGATTTGACGATCAGCCCTGAGTCTCTGCATAGCGCCCACTTGGTTAAGCTGGCCGAGCAGATCAAATGCATGTTTTCGTTCCTCGATCGCTTGACGGAGCACGGTTAATTCATGGAAATGCGATTGCATTTTCTTGTCATCACCTTGATCACAGAGCATCTTGGTAATTAGAAGATCCGTTTTGTCCGAGGTCTGATGAATGCTTGTAAGGTCAGTGTGTAACGTCTTTAGCTTGTCAATGATTCGACTCAGATCGACTTTTGGAGTGTCAATCATCGGTTGTGGGAGCGTTGGTCGCGGCTTCGTGGCGTATTGATCTAAAACACGCTGAAGCGGAGTGACAACCGTGTGTTGCTTTAGGGCGCCGCCCTCAGTTGCATCAATGACAGTGGTGCCTGCCCGCCTGGCGTCTTCAAAGAGCCGTTCGAACTGATGCAAGTAAGCCAGCATTTGGCCATCGGTATAAAGTGGACAACCATGAATATTCGGGATCTGACTGAGATGTTGGCGGTGGCGAGCAATACGCTCCCACTCCATCATTTCAATCGTATTGAAGGTGTTAAGTTCCGGTGCCCACACATCATGGATTGCCGTACCTGGTGCGTAGTAGAGCCCATCGGTGAAGCCAAGATCTTGTCCGATGAGTGCAATTGGATTGCAGCCTAAAAATTGTGTTACTAGAAATGCAAGGTGGGCCACCGTGGCACCAGCGGGCAAGGTGCCGTGATGAGGAGCATATTCTTGAAGTATGTTTTCAAGGAAGCTGCTGTTTAGTGAGGTGATGGGTCCGGGATATGCGGAGACAACACTGGGGTGGACCTTGGGATCAATGATGAGCGTGATGTCACTGAGATCATCCGTTGGTAAATCTTCATAGAACCGCCGAGAGATTTCGTGATAATCCAAAGCGGTGACAAAGTCAGGTCGAATACCAGCGTTAAGCAGCGGTTTGAGTGCTGTTTGTACGGCCGTGACCACGACGCGACTTCTTACCTCATTGTCTGAGAGTAGTTCGATATTCTTTCGTAGGCTGGGGCCAGCTGAAACGACAATGCCGAGCGTTCCAGACATGGCATTTGAGAAGGCGTCAATACTGCTTGCATTTGCATAGCAAGCAATATTGCTCAATAGGTTGCGTGTTGTGTCAACACTTTTGACCATCGTGGTCATAAGTGTTGTGCGTACGGTGCCGACGTACTGTGTCATTAAGGATGTAAAGTGCAGTGTGTCTGTGCCAAGATGCGCACGACTCGAGGGGTGTTCAATAAAATGAACGCCCTGTCCGAGTATGGCATCCGCGCCATTTAAGAGATGCCCTAATTGTCCGCGGTCTTTGGCATCGTGTGCAAAAAGTATCAATGTATCTTTGAGCCATTGAGAATGATCAATATGAGATAAGACCTCGTGCAAGAGAGACAGATCATTTTCAAAAACGATAATGAGTCCCTTGCGTCCAAGGCGATCTGCCAGTGCTTGTACGTGATATCCCAGGCCGAATCCACAGATAACGAACGTCGCATTTTCAGTGAGGTCAACATTCGCAACTAACTGTTTGCCTTCATCCAGTGGGTGATGCTGACTGGCAAGAAGATGTCCGTTACGAGATGCTGTAAGCGTTCCATGTTTGGAGGGCTCAAAAGTGATTTGTTGGCAGACTTCAGCTGCTGCGATTGCCTTTGCAAGATGAGCATTTCTCTCGCCAAGACAGGCCAGATTTCTTGCAAGCATGTCGTTGGCGGGAGGCGGGTGCAATTTGAAGATCTTCCTCTGATTCAGCGGCGCCTTGTGTGACTTACGGTTGCACAGCGGTGACCAGGTCAAGTGCCTTGGTTAAGCGAGCTTTGGAATCATCGTCTTCTAGGATGAGCCAAAGTGTGCCATTGCTTGCAGGAGTCAGTCCGCCTGGTACCACTAGGCGATGATGGGTAATACCATTCGGCTGAAGCTTCAGTGACGTTGGGGCAATCTGGCGGAGTCCTGGGCCAGCAGCGGAGATACTGAGCGTGCGCGGCGTCGAAGATGTGTTGTCGAGTGATAACTGAATTGCCACATCATCTACTCCTCCAACGACGGGATGGGTTGCGGCTGCCACATGGACATTGGGAAGACCCGTTCGAATTGGAAGAAGCCTCTTGAGCTGGTAGGTTCGATCGGTCGTAAGATCGAGCCTGGCTTCGATCATGTGCGTACCAGCAGTAACGTTCACCGGAACGACCACTTCGATTGGAATTTGTACCTCTTGTTCTGGCAGAAGGTTTAAGAATGTTGTTTGTGGTGCAACTCGCCAACCATCAGGCGCCTGTAAATCAATTGATGCAATCAGCGATGTCTTCCAAGGGTTGTGGATGGTAAGTTCCATCTCAGTTGCTCGATGAATTGAGGGCACGAAGTTAGGGGCCAGAGCCATGTTGGCAACAAAGTCCAGCAGCGAGACATCAATACCTTCAATAAAGATCGGTTCTGGGCCAATCTCAATCAGATGGGCACCCTCAACAAGTGGCACCAAGGTTCGATTGCCAAAAAGATCGGTCGAACTAATTTTACCGGTGCCTAAGAGCAGAGAGATGGTCTGTCTTGACCATGGATCATGTGTGTCAGACCAAAGTACTAGACAGGCATCATCGGCCGCCTCTCCTTGCAGTATCCACGCATGAATGCCGTCTGCTAAATCAAGCTGGGTGTCATAGGTTCGCGTGGCGAGTTGTGCAGCAAGTGTGCGCCAAACACAAAACGTTTGTGATGGCTGCTGTTTTTGTGTCTGTCCACTGTCTCGACCGAACCATGGTTGTGAAATCAGTAAATGTCGTGGGCCAAACCGCCACAAATTCATCGTCAGTTGCGCTAGTTGTGCAGGTTGTTGGATGCCTCCGTTGGCGCGAAATGCTGCTTTCTGGGTTTCAAGAATGACAACAGCTTCCGGCGCTTTGTCATTCCAATCGGTAGCGACCGAAGCGATCGATTTAGGATCTGTTGTGATGCTCAATGGCAAAGTCAATGAGACGTGATCTGGTAATTGAGGGATCGCGAGTGTTGATCGCCACGGTAGATACATACAAGCATTGGGTGTCAATCGCAGAAGTCCTGTTGGCGCTTTTGGTAAGGCGCCACTTTCCATATAGGTAAGTGCAGCTTTGGGGCTGTCTGTGGCGCCGACCTGCCATCGTCGGCTCTCTAAGCCAGCGCTAATCATAAGATCGATCAAAAATGGTTCTGATGCAGCGAACCTTTCTGTGATCGCTTCGAAGACTTGGTCGGTATTTAAACCAAGCGAGCGTGCGAGCGCGTCCGGCAACTCTGCGAGTACGAGCAAGAGGGCGTGTTCTCTCTCAATCAAACGGTCTAGCAAGATCATCGAATCTTGGTTCGATTCTTCAAGTGATGGCCAAACGGGAACTTGCACTAAATCAATCGGAAGCGCATCAAGTAGTGTCATCGATGCCTGTATTGGTAGCGGGTGTCGGCTGTGTTCTGTATCCATCTGCAAGGCAACGCCGAACCGCTCGTTTTTAGAAGTGTTGTTTTGTGATGGGATCCAAGCGAGGTCGGCGGTTTCACGCACTAAGATCTGGCCTCGCTCGTGTATCTCAAGCGATGCTTGGAACCAACCAAATTTCGAGAGCGGAAGCCGAATGGTCTGAGCAGGGGAGTTGCTCAGATTATTGATCTCGATGGCGGCTAGAGTTTGTCCTTGATGATCAGCCACACGAAGAACACCATCGAGTTGTGTTGCCATCATGTCTTCAACTTCAACGAGCAATTGTGGGTGGTCGGGTCCAATTGAGAGGCCGCTGAGAGTTACGGTCGAAATTGAAACTCGCGGCTTCTGCTGAATGGCCACATCATCAAACCAAACATGGCCACCAATGTCGGCAAGGATTGGCTGGTCAGTCGTTGATTGGTCACGCGGCAATTGGGCAG
>CALCOW010000073.1 GCA_937899935.1 uncultured Phycisphaerae bacterium | reverse complement strand
CGACGGAGAGGGGCCGCCGCGGCAGTCGGGATCCAGCTGGTTCCAACACAGCATGCACCAGTTGGCGCACATGGATCGCTACCACAATCACTTCCATCACCCAGATAGTTGCCACTACAGGATGCCTCTGTCGTAACGCTACAAGATGAGCCCGTGCAACAAGCACCAGTTGGATCAGGCGGAGCGCATGGATCTGCCGCGCAACTTGTACCGTCTCCTAAATAACTGCCGTTACAGTCACTGGCTGTCGTGATGGAGCAACTTGATCCACTACAACAGGCCCCAGTTGGAGCACAAGGGTCACCACTACAGTTCGTTCCCGCACCCAACCAGGAGCCCGTACAAGCAGCTTGTGTCGTTACGGAGCAGCTACTTCCAGAACAACACGCGCCCGTAGGAGCACAAGGATCACTACTGCAATCAGTGCCTGCTCCTAACCAACTTCCAGCGCAAGCTGCTTGTGTTGTCACCGAACAAGTTGTCCCCGTGCAACAGCCACCCGTCGGATCGGATGTTGCACCCAGACCATCAACTGCTTTGTACAAATTAACTCGCCCAGATCCAAGACGTCCCACATAGGAAGAATTGAGCGCATCAATGTTATCTGTGTTATCTCGAACCTGTGCCCAAACCTGAGAAGCTGTCCAACTTGGCTCAGCGCCCCACACCGCGGCTGCGACCGCACACACCAACGGCGTTGCCATTGATGTTCCGTCAAGACCGGCAACGTAGTCGTAGTTTGCATCATTATGATCATGATAGGTGCTGTAGATTGTGACACCGGGCGCTGATATATCGACCCAAGTGCCATAGGTAGAGAAGGAGGCCTTGCGGTCCGAACTGTCCGTTGCGGCAACAGCAAAGACATCACTGCGACTGGCCATGTAATCAGCGTTTTGTGAGCCATCATTGCCTGCAGCCACAAAGACAAGACCGCCGTTATTGATGAAGTAATCTACTGCTGCCCCGAGCCCACCTGAATTTGAAGAACCCCAACTACAATTGGCGATGTTCGCTCCGTTATTCGCTGCGTAGTAGAACGCCGAAGCGGCAGCATCCATGCGAACATATCCAACTTCTGATCCAAAATAGCTGCCCGAGTAGCCGATGCGAAGACACATGATCTTGGCACCATTACCACTACTCGAAAACGAGCCGTTTCCCCAACCACCCGCAGGGATCGACACCGAATATCCATTGTTGTTGATTGCCGCAACAATGCCAGCACAGTGCGTGCCATGACCATTGAAATCTCGCGGATCGTTGTCTTCACCAGAACAATCTTCGCCCGACCAGCACTGGCTCGTACTTGAAACAAAATCCCAGCCGATTGCATCGTCGACATAACCATTACCATCATCGTCGACACCGTTTGCCCCATTCTGCTCAGATGCGTTGATCCAGATATTTCCACCAACGCTTGATGGGTTTCCAGCCACCGCTGATGAGCCGCCTAAATCACCGTGGTAATAGCGGACACCCGTATCGAGAATAGCAACGACCACTGAGTCATCACCACTATGTTGATCCCAGGCTTCTGGAGCATCAATGTCACGGTCAGAAGATTGATTAAGGTGCCACTGATATGAGTAGTACGTATCGTTGGGCACTGCGTGCACTGGGTGCACACCAATTGGCTCCACGCGTTTTACTTCTGCTTGGTTGGCAAGATCAACGATAAATTCATTGAGAGAAGTGCGACTTGGATCAAAAGAAACCACGTAGTACCCAGAAAGATCTGGCAAACGTGCGTTCACTTTTCCACGTATCGAATCACCTTCGAATTGACGCCGCATTCCATCGACCCCCCGTGCTGCTAGAAATTGATCAAAGCTCTGCAGCCCGGTCTGTCCTTTTTCCGGCGAGCCCACAAGTTGCATAATCTGTTTTGTGAAACCAGCAAATTCAACAACGACTTCGTCTTCGACGAAGAAAGACGGCCCTACTGCGGGAAGTCCGGCTGGCTGCTTTTGCTTGACTTGCTGACCAATACTCTCAGCGTTCAATGCCGCCACCGAACCGATCAACACTGCCGTAAACACAAGCTGCTGTGGCGTTCCTTTGGGGATCCTCATCGCTTCTTCTCCTTCTTTTGGGGTCAGATCGCAGACACACAAACCCAAGCCACATTGATGATGTGGCTCAGGACCAAAGAACACCCAGAAAGAAGAGAGCCTGGAGCAGCGCACGTCACCACCTGCCGCCCCCACAGGCGGTCTCGATGGTCCGAACAAGCGATTGATAGGTACGCTGGGACCCTTGAGCACCTCGACCAAACTCGGGTCTTCCCGAGTCCCCTCGCACATGCCCTTGCCCCAATTATCTAGAGCATAACTCGCTATTCATGCGGATGGAAGCCCTGAACTGCTCTTTCGATATCCAATCATGAAAAACCTGATGGCGGCACGTGCGTGCAAACTCACGCGCATCCAGTTTAAGGGCGCGATGTTGAGCTTCAGCGGCTCGGTTGATGGCCGAGCCGCCACGCTTCCATGGGCTGCCCGTTCTAGCGAGCGATAGCATACGACCATGCACACTGACTCGTGGGTGCCGGCGAGGACCAGTGTCAATTCGCTCATCAAAAGTGCTGAGAACTTACTCAGTTATCGTTGCCGTCTTATCTTCACTATCTGATTGGGTCTCAATTCGAGCTTCTATCTGCTGGACCATGTATTGGAAGACCGCCTTATCAGCATCTGGGACCATGCCCTCCTGCTGTTGAAGTTGAGCTAAGACAGCAGGCAACATTTCATCCGGCACCTGGTTATAAATAGCGTCTAGTTGTTCGGTTGCCTCAGCCAGCTGGTCATCGGTGAGCGCCTCCACGGAAGTCGAATCTGCTACTCCTGATCCGTGAGCATCTGTCTGATCGTCTGATGGCTCCCAGACAACGATACCTGGCATTTCAAGATTACCAAGACTTCGGATCTGAGCTGTCGAATTTATTACATCCTCGTCGATTGGCTGAGAGCGACCTCCTAGATGTTTTGCCAGAAAAGTCTCGGTGACCGCATTGAATGCCTGATTATTTGCCGGCTTACTAAAGCCATGGCCTTCATCTGGAAATACCACGTAGGTCACTGGAAGATCTTTCGACTGCATGGCCGCGACAATCTGATCACT
Source organism: uncultured Phycisphaerae bacterium (assembly GCA_937899935.1). Lineage (GTDB taxonomy): Bacteria > Planctomycetota > Phycisphaerae > Phycisphaerales > SM1A02 > JAQWNP01. Next base: position 1,909 of record CALCOW010000073.1, on the reverse strand, counting down.
TTCAGACAACTTCACACGTGGGTCATTGGCGCCTTGCCCAATGAGCAATGGTCGACGAATCTGATCGACTCGTGTCAACGGAGAAATTTGATCGAGAAACTCTGTCTCATTGGAACCAGCGACGCGCGATTCAAACATCGCGACCATTGGGGCCCAATAAGGAGGAATCGTCGCAAGCAGCGTACCAACATGTGATGGCCCAACAATATCAACACCAGCAGCAAAGTACTCTGGTGTATCGGTCATTCCGACGAGCGTGGCATAGCCGCCATAACTTCCGCCCATAATTGCAATTCGATTTGGGTCAGCAACCCCCTCAGCAACGGCCCACTCACAGGCATCAATAAGGTCATTCTGCATCTCGCCAGCCCACTGACGATTACCGGCATTGAGAAATTCCTTGCCAAATCCAGTGGAGCCACGGAAGTTGACGGAGAGCACCGCATACCCACGATTCGCCAGCCACTGATGGTAGGGGTTGTACCCCCAATGATCCCGCGCCCACGGACCACCATGTACAAGTAGCACCATTGGAAGTGGTCCGCTTTTTACGCCGGCCGGTAATGTGAGATACGCCGTCATTGTTAAGCCATCGCGCGTTTCAATTTCAACAGGCGTCATATGCGAGAGCTGCAAGGACTCCAACTCGGGCCGGTTTGTAAAGAGAAACCGCCCAGTTTGCCCGTCACGATTCCAAAGGTAATAGGCCACAGGACCGGCATCCTGCTCATAAGCAACGATCCAATTTTTATCGTCACCACTGCGGCTAATCACCTCAAAGTCACCTTCATTTAACTCGGTGAGTCTGGCGATATCAGGTTCAATCGCGGGATCGAGAACGGTCCAGCTTTTTCGAAGATATTCACTGGCCGCCGCTTCCGGCTCACGCGAAATGGGATTGGCCATGATGTCACTCACGTCTGCCTTGGCATTGGCATAGATCACCGCACTTTGGTGGTCGCCGGCTGGATTGGGCGTCACTCTGGTTGCCGCCGCTGTATTCCGACCACGTGAGTCGATCATAAGCATGGTTGATCCATCTTTAGAAAAACCTGCCGGCTGAGTTGTCATCGCGTCTTCCATGCCCACCGCCGCAAACTCATACCAATCATCAGCAATAGAGTCACGTACCTCTGTCAATGTTCCACCATCTGGTGTCATCCTCGTCCTAGCACGAACAACCCAATCATCATCCGGAATCATGCCTACGAAACCTTCATCATTTTGAAAGATCATCTCGCTATTACCGCTGCGCGTGTTCACGCGATGAAGATCCATAAATTGAGGGTTACGGTTGTTCATTTGAATGAGAACTTCATCTGGACGATCACGGTGAGCTCCAACTAACGTCGCACTTGTGTTTTCAAAAGGCGTCAGATCACGCTCACTACGATCAGCAATATCGACGGCATAGACATGGTTGTTCTCATCACCACCTTTGTCCTGCATGTACAGAATTTGCTCGCCATTCCAGGCCCACCCATAATTTCGAATTGGCTGGTCCTTTGATGTGGTAACTGCTTGCGCATCACCACCGTCGACTGGTTCAATCCACACGTTAAGGACACCATCAAGGGGCGCTAGATAACTAATCCACTGACCATCTGGGCTAATCTCGACACCTGCACGCTGTGGATTGCCAAATAAGGTTGCACGTGGAATAAGTGGTGACATTTCATCTGCTTGATTCGTCGATGTGCCAGCAGTTGTCTCATTACTGAACAGAAGTAGTGCTAGAGCGATGCCGATGAGTGCGATAAGAAACTGCGACATGTGGTGTCCTTTCGATCGAACAAACTGATGGATTCATTGAAGCCGTGGAGTATACCGGGCCAGCCCAGTGGATGATCTAGGACGCCAGAAGGGCCTATTTGAGGCGCGTTGCCACCGTGCAGTGAATCAAGCCCTG
>CALCOW010000072.1 GCA_937899935.1 uncultured Phycisphaerae bacterium | reverse complement strand
CCGTTTTGCCAAAAAGCACGATCCCAAAAGATTTTGCGGCCTGCTATCTGAATCAATTGATCTGATGCCTGGCATGCTCGAAACTTCGACAGGCCGGGATTCCATTGGCGATTTTGCTCACAGTCTCTATCGGTGCATGCAATGGGGCGGATATGAATACGCGCATCGTTATGCAGAGTTAATCACTGGACTCTATGCAATCGATCGAGGGGATCAGGGGCGCCAGTTGACCGTAAGCGCTGTGTTGCCATTGGCTGAGTGTATGTTAATTCGTGATCCAATATACATCGCTGCGATGATTGTCAGTCGGGCCCATCGAATGCGAACGCGGCAAAGATTGGATGTCAAACACGCTCGCGGCGATGAAATCGAAAGACGTTTCCTGGTTCGATTTGAGTTGACGTTTATTAAATGGCGACTCCGTGCTGATATTCGAACCAGTGACTGGATGGCTTGCATGGCAGCTGAACTCCGCCACCTTGTTCCATTTCGATGGAGGGGAACTCGTCGGCAGCGAGACCTACGGCGATACCTCACGAGTATTACCCAAGAGGTTATTGATGACAGTGCCTTGAAACACAAGGTGCACTTACAGGTATTCCAGGCATTAAACACCTTGGCCCAGAGTGGTGAGTTGCGAGGCATGACGCAAGAGGACGTTCAGTCACTCGTCAAACAAATGAAAGAGAAAGAGGAAACAAACAGCCAGTTTTCGGAATAGCCGGGCGCTGGCGAGCCCGCCTCTCAGGTCTGCTGAATCGTGGGCAGCGTCATGCGGCGAAGCTGGCCACAGGCCGCGGCAATATCGCGCCCTCGACTCTTGCGAATATGAGCGTTGATGCGCTTGCTGCGGAGAATCTCTTGAAATCGGCGGACTTGTTCCGTCGCCGGTCGCTCGTAGGGCAGTCCCTTCACCTCGTTGTAGCGAATCAAATTGACGTTGGCTCTCAATTGACCTGCAATTTGGGCAAGTTCACGGGCATGCTCTGAGCGGTCGTTTACGCCACCAAGCAACAAGTACTCCAGAGTGATCTCCCGCCCAGAACGATCAAAATACTCTTGGCACGCATCAAGCAGTTCGGCGATGGTTGCATACTCAGCCCATGGAATAAGTTCACGTCGAAGGGCATCATTGGGTGCATGTAAACTCAAGGCCAATGTCACCGGCAACTCAAACGCTGCTAATCGACGGATCGCCGTGGGGAGGCCGACTGTGGAAACGGTAATCCGACGGGCGCCGATTCCGAAGCCCCATTTGGCATTGAGCGTACGGATCGCATTTGCCACATTGCTAAAATTGGCCAGCGGCTCTCCCATGCCCATGAAGACAAGATGCGTCATGCGCGGTCGACCAGTGAGGTGCGTGAGATGGTAGACCTGCTCAACAATCTGGGCGGCGCTTAGATTGCCTTCAAGGCCACCGAGCCCAGAAGCGCAGAAACGGCAGCCAACCGGGCATCCAATCTGGCTTGAGAGACAAGCAGTCGAACGTTGTCCATCAGGAATCATCACTGACTCGCCAAGTTTCATTTGGTCGCCTGTGTTCGGCCAGTGCACCAGTAACTTCTGTGTGCCGTCGGTTGCATATTGATGCCGAGTCACATGCCCCTCAAGAAAGATCATTGCCTCCGCCAAGAGTGATCGGGTTGATTGGCGTAAGTTTGTCATTCGATCTGGAATGACGCACCCATGACCATAGACCCATTTCTGAATCTGCGCTGCTGTATAGCTTGGCAAGTCATGAGCCTGGCACCAGGCAACCAATTGATCATAGTCAAGACCAAAGAACGCAGTTTTGGTCAAGCTACTCATTCAGTCAGTGGCAGAAACAGTGAGATCGACGCGCCGATGGGAAATGCCATGGCCATCAAGAAAACTGTCTATTGATGCGGTTTTGTCCATTTGAATACGCCTACCTGATGGATCAATACCGCGTGATCGCATGAAGTGTTTGAGGGTTCCAGGCAAACCAAACTCAACTGCTTCTTGTGACACATCTCGCTGTTCAACCTCTCCGCCATATTCATCAATCATATGCAAGATAAGATCTTTAACGAGATGCTCAGGAGCACTGGCGCCAGCAGTAATCAACACACGATCGACACCCTTAAACCACTCTTGTTTTAGTTCTGATTTATCGTCAATCAGAATCGCACGCGTGCCCAGTCCCTCGGAAATTTCTGTCAGCCTTAGTGAATTCGAACTCGTAATACTGCCAACAACTAAGACCAGGTCACAATCGGGCGCAATCGCCCGCACCGCATGCTGGCGATTTGTCGTGGCGTAACAGATATCATCGCTGGGCGGCGATTTAATCTCGGGAAATGCTTTCTTCAGGGCCTGGATAATTACTTCTGCGTCATCCATGCTCAGGGTTGTCTGTGTCAAGTACACCAGCTTTTGCGGATCAATCACGTGCAATTTTGGAATGTCTTCAGCAGACTCAACAACCTGCATCGCTTCTGGAGCTTCTCCTCGAGTGCCGATGACTTCCTGGTGGTCAGCGTGCCCGATGAGCAGAATCTGATATCCCTTGCGGGCGTAACGAACCGCTTCGGCGTGAACTTTGGTAACCAAGGGACAGGTTGCATCGATGGCTGTCAGGCTTCGATCAGCGGCTTCCTTTCGGAGTGCTGGACTGACGCCGTGAGCACTAAAAACACAGATGGAACCAGCTGGAACATCCTGTAGGTCATCGACAAAGGTGACGCCTTCCTCTCGGAAGCGGTCAACAACGTGCTTGTTATGCACGATTTCGTGATAAACAAATATAGGCTCATCTGGACAGATTTCTAACAGCTGATCGACCACGTCGATGGCCATATAGACGCCTGCACAGAAGCCACGTGGATTGGCAAGAATAAGTTCCATTGCGTACTGATGCTCCCTAGACCAAGATGATATGCGGCCAGTGCGGGCGACTCAAGACGGTACCTGCTGGTCTGCACTCCATCGGCTCGATACAGTGCCTACTCTTAGTGGAGTCAGCAAAAAACGTGAACCGCCAGATCCATCTCAACCCGGTCGAGCAACTCGCCCTCTTTGGCCCCGATCAGGGGAGAGAAGTTGGCCTTCAGGAAGCACAGGCTTACTGCCAGAGGTTGACCACCGGACATTATGAGAACTTCAGTGTTTTGAGCCGACTGGTTCCTATTGACAGGCGACCGGACTTCGCTGCGATCTATAGCTTCTGTCGTTGGTCCGATGACCTCGGTGACGAAGTTGGCGATGCCAAAAGATCATTGGAGTTGCTGGGCTGGTGGCGAAATGAGTTACATGATTGTTTCTCAGGCCAAGCAAGACACCCAGTGTTTGTGGCGCTGCAACCCGTGATCGAAAAACGTGGCCTCACAGTCAAACCGTTTGATGATCTTATCTCGGCATTTGAGCAGGACCAACATGTCACGCGATATGAAACCTGGGAGCAAGCACTGAGTTATTGTGAGCTCAGCGCCAACCCGGTCGGTCGACTGGTGCTTGCCGTGTGCGAAGATCAACCTGTCACTGAACAGCAGCTGGTCCAAAGCGACCAGATATGCACGGCGCTTCAGCTTACGAATCACTGGCAGGATGTGCAGCGCGACTGGCTTGAGCGTGATCGGCTTTACATTCCGCAAGAGATGGTAACAACGAATGATTTTGAGGACCGATTGGATGCGGCATGTCGTCATGGCCATGCCCCTGATCAGACCTTTCTCGGAGCGTACCAGGCAACGATTCGAGCATGCGTTGATCGAACATGGACGCTCTACGAACACGGCACTCCGTTGATTGATCATGTATCACCATCAACCCGGCCGCTGATCTGGCTTTTTGCAGCCGGCGGTCGCACGGTCCTACGGCGAATCGAACAGTGGAACTGCACAACTTGCCTCATGCGGCCACGCCTCACTAAGTTTCGAAAGGCGCAACTCCTACTGCACGCATGGCTTCTCGCACGCAAAGTCAATAGGGGTCGAGGCAAATGACCACTCTTGTAAACTCGACGGAAGCGTACGAAACATGCCGCCAGATTACGCGAGCCAGAGCTCGTAACTTTTATTATGGACTCAAGCTCTTGCCAGAGCCGCAGCGATCATCGCTCTACGCGGTCTACACCTGGATGAGAATGGCTGATGACCTGGTTGATGATGCGGCGACCTCAAAAGATGCAGCAGAGGCCTTGTCAGCCTTCCGGGCCCAAACAGAAAGTGCTCTCAACGGACGCCCTCATTCAAATGAAGCTGTTTGGATTGCTCTTGCCGACGTGGCTGGCCGCACGGCTTTAGAGCATGAACCATTCAATCAAATGCTGCAAGGACAGCTGGATGATATCCAAGAACAGCGATATGAGACCTTTGCTGATCTTGAGCGGTACTGCCACCGAGTGGCGTCGAGTGTTGGCTTGGTATGCATCGCAATATGGGGCTACGAAGGTTCAAGAGAGAGGGCAGAGGAACTCGCAACCAAACGCGGCGTTGCTTTTCAGCTCACGAATATCTTAAGGGACTTCAATGAAGACTATGCGATTGGGCGAGTCTACTTGCCAGCTGATGAGTTCAAGGCCCACAATTTGACTCCGACTCAACTCAATGAGTGGTCAGATAAGAAGGCTTGCCTCGACTTTACAACAGAGCAAATCGATCGTGCGATGCAGTATTACATTGAATCGGAAGAGCTTGACGCAATGATTACCCCGCGTTGCCAACCAACGCTTTGGGCGATGACTCGGATTTATCGTCAACTGCTCACAAAGCTTTCCGAGAATCCTGCTCGACTTGCAGATCCTCGAAGATTAAGGCTGAGCGGCTTGCAGAAGAGTGCGATTGCAATCCAAGCTCGTCTCAGATCATCACAGGCCAATCGCAAGTGAGTGACCGTATTGTCATCTTAGGGGGCGGCCTGGCTGGCATTGCTGCAGCGATCAGCCTGGTCGATGCTGGCTGCCCAGTGACGCTCATTGAAACCAGGAAGCGGCTTGGAGGCCGAGCCACCAGTTTCGTCGATCCTCGCACTGGCGCGGTCTTGGATAACTGCCAACATGTGGTCCTCGGGTGCTGTACAAATCTTCTGGATCTTTATCAGCGATTAGAGGTTCTCGATCAGATCCAATGGCATCGCACACTCTACTGGACTGACGGCAAGCAGGAGGCTGATGCAAATGGAACCGATCGCTTTGAGGCCAACTGGCTTCCCGCGCCATTGCATCTGGGCAAATCATTGCGTCAGATGAAGATCTTTAATCGGGTCGAAAAACGCCAGATCCGGCGAGGCATGTTGCGCATGTTGCGCCTTGGAATTCGAAGAAGAGCCGCCTGGGAAGGCAAAACGTTCCGGCAGTTTCTTGATGAGGCGGGACAGTCCCCGGAGGTCATTGATCGGTTTTGGAATCCAATCGTTGTGAGTGCATGCAATTTAGAGGTCGACGCTGTTGGTGCCCCCCATGCCCTTCAGGTCTTTCAGGAAGGGTTTCTTGGCAATCGATTTTCATATGCGATGGGCCTTTCTTGTGTTCCGCTGGTTGAACTTTATGGAACCGTAGAGCAACATCTTCAACAGGGCGGCGGCGAGATACAGTTGGGCGTCTCTGCAAAGTCCATCAACTTTGATGGGCACCGTGTGACAGGGGTGGTGACAACGGAAGGTTTAATAGAAGCCAAGGCAGTCATCTCAACACTGCCATTTGATCGTTTGGACAAAATCATCTCGGAACCATTGCGCCGGGCCGATGCGCGACTGCATCATCTTGATCAATTTGACGTGAGTCCAATTCTTGGAGTCCACCTGGTGTTTGACCAGGAGGTCATGAGCTTGCCACATCTCGTCTTTGCTGGCGGCGATGTGCACTGGATTTTCAATAAAGGAATGGATGGGACTGGGCAGCAACATATACATGCTGTGATCAGTGGCGCCGATCAGTGGATGGGACTCGATGAAGCTTCAATCGTCAAGCGTGTCTTGGCCGCCATCAGTAGCGCCTTGCCGGCGGTCAAGAGTGCCCAGCTTCTCGTGCATCGATCGGTCAAAGAAAAACGCGCCACGTTCGCCGCGACACCTGAGATTAACGCCTATCGTCCCGGCCCCGGACCATCGGCGCTGGGCGGCGCGCCGAATCTGTACCTGGCAGGAGATTGGTCGGCATCTGGTTGGCCAGCAACGATGGAAGGCGCCACGCGTAGTGGGTACGCGGCTGCCAGGCTGGCTGGCGGCACGATCGAAGAAGTGCCCGACATATCAATCAGTTGGCCGGCCCGCTTACTCGGACTCCGTTGAACCACTCGCCTCAACGACGGCTGGCTCATCCATACCTAGCTCGTTCGCCAGAAAGGCCCAACTGTCTGTCACCGCATCGATTCGTTTGGAAGTGGGTGTCCCAGCACCGTGACCGGCAGATGTTTCAACGCGAATGAGCACTGGCGCCTCACCCACATGGGCCTTCTGCAGCGCCGCTGCATACTTGAAACTATGCGCTGGTACGACTCGGTCATCGGTGTCGCCAGTGGTAATCAAGGTGGCTGGGTAACTTGTGCCTGACTTGAGATTGTGCAG